>NZ_JBGLYM010000027.1:0-69911 GCF_047303955.1 Pseudomonas sp. Pseusp88
GTCCCCTTCGTCTAGTGGCCTAGGACACCGCCCTTTCACGGCGGTAACAGGGGTTCGAGTCCCCTAGGGGACGCCACGATTTCTCGCTCTGCGAGACCAAGGGTCATTCGATTATTGAATGGCCCTTTTGTTTTTCTGGGGCTTTAATTTCCCTTGTCTTCTTGATCTCCCTTCCTGAATTGAAATGACACCTGCCTCTGTAGGAACGACCTGCGGGCGATGGCGCTCTACCAGTCGATAAAATTACTGCTCGTAATGCCTCCATCGCCAGCAAGCGGCGCCTACGAGATCGCCGGCGTTCAGTAGTTCAAGTTTTACCTTGCCAATTGTTATGACGAATATAATATTATCCGTGTAATTGGGGAGGTGAGCATGAGCGATAAAAAAGCCCAGACCCGCGAACGCATTCTCGAAGCCGCCAGCTGTGCGTTGATCAGTCGCGGCCCGGCCGATCCCAGTGTCAGCGAAATAATGGGTGCGGCCGGGCTGACCGTGGGCGGCTTTTACGCGCATTTCGACAGCAAGGAAGCCTTGATGCTCGAAGCGTTCAGCAGTCTGCTGCAGCAGCGGCGCAATCTGGTTGCCCAGGTCGACGAGCAATTATCCGGGAATGAGCGCAGGGCGCTGGTGGCGGCGTTCTATCTGTCGCGCAAGCATCGTGACGACCCGCATCGCGCTTGCCCCTTGCCGTCCATGGTCGGTGAGCTGACGCGCCTGCCCGAGAGCTTTCAGAGCGTGCTGTGTGAGCATCTCGAGCTGATGATGGCGCAACTGGCTTCGCGCCCTGAAGAAGCCGACAAGGTCCTCGCTGATATCGCCCTGATGCTCGGTGGAATGGCTCTGGCCCGCGCACTGGGTAACAGTGAGTTGTCGGACCGTGTGCTGCGGGCGGCGAAGTCGGCTGTGGTCTGATTGCAATCCGTTACACTGACCTTTGATTCGGGAACGACGTGCGGGAGCGGATTCATCCGCGAAGGCTGCCTGTCTGGCGACGAAAATGCGTCGGTTGTAGCGGCGTCTTCGCGAATGAATTCGCTCCCACAGGAATCGGGCCCCCTATAAATTCAAATGGTTTTGTGTAGCGGGAGCAAGCATGGTCTGGGATTTGGCAACGCCGTTCCTTATCGATCTGACGGTAATGGCTGAAGATATCGATGGCCTGGGGCACGCCAACAACGCGGTGTATGTCAGCTGGCTGGAACGTTGCGCCTGGCGTCACTCGCAGCGCTTGGGCCTGGACCTGACGGTCTATCGAAATCTTGATCGGGCCATGGCCGTGGTGCGCCATGAGGTGGATTATCTGGCGGCCGCTTATGAAGGCGACGAACTGCAACTGGCCACCTGGATCGTCGACTGGGATCAGCGCCTGCGCATGACCCGCCGCTTCCAGCTGCGCCGGGCCAGCGACGGCGTCACCCTGTTACGGGCGCAAACCACTTTTGTCTGCATCGAGCTGTCCAGCGGCAAGCCCAAGCGTATGCCCGTCGAGTTTATTGATGGCTACGGTCAGGCGCTTGTTTCCAAGCAGGTTGCCACTGAGTAAACTGCCGGACTTTTTTCGAGTGTGAAACATGCAAATTGCTCTGGCGCCCATGGAGGGACTGGTCGACGACATCCTGCGCAATGTGCTGACGCAAGTCGGCGGCATTGACTGGTGCGTGACCGAATTCATCCGGGTGACCGAGCGCGTGATGCCGGCCAGCTATTTCTACAAGTTGGCCTCCGAGCTGCACACCGATGCCAAGACCGCCGCCGGAACGCCATTGCGCCTGCAACTGCTGGGCTCTGACCCGGTGTGCCTGGCCGAAAACGCAGCGTTTGCCTGCGAGCTGGGGGCGCCGGTGCTGGACCTCAACTTCGGCTGCCCGGCCAAGACCGTCAACCGCTCCCGCGGTGGCGCGATCCTGCTCAAGGAGCCGGACCTGCTGCACGATATCGTCAGCCAGGTGCGCCGCGCCGTGCCCAAGGACATCCCGGTCACCGCGAAGATGCGCCTGGGCTATGAAAACACCGACGGTGCCCTGGATTGTGCCCGGGCCCTGGCCGATGGCGGGGCGGCGCAGATCGTCGTGCACGCGCGGACCAAGGTCGATGGCTACAAGCCGCCGGCGCACTGGGAATGGATCGGCAAGATCCAGGAGGTGGTCAAGGTTCCGGTGATCGCCAACGGTGAAATATGGACCGTGGACGACTGGCGCCGCTGCCGGGAAATCTGTGGTGCCCGGGATATCATGATCGGCCGCGGTCTGGTGGCCCGCCCTGATCTGGCCCGGCAGATTGCCGCGGCACAGGCCGGGGAACAGGTCACGCCCATGACCTGGGCCGAGCTGCAGCCGATGCTGCATACCTTCTGGCGCCGCTGCCTGGAGAAACTCAACGAGATCCAGGCGCCAGGCCGCCTCAAGCAATGGGTCGTCCTGCTGACCAAAAGCTATCCCGAGGCTGTGGTGCTCTTTGATGCCCTGCGCCGGGAGACTGATTGCACGCGCATTGGGCATTTGCTGGGTTATCGGCTGCCGGAAGCGGCCTGAAAAAATCTTCGAAAAATCTCTTGAAATGCATTTGGCGATCCTTATCTAAGGGTTACGCGATGCCGAAGTCGGGTCGCGTCATTAACCCCCTCGCTGAATTTCAGGAGATACAAAATGACTGCTGCATTTTCTCTGGCTCCACTGTTCCGTCATTCCGTTGGCTTTGACCGTTTCAACGACCTGTTCGAATCGGCCGCCCGTAACGAAACCGCTGGCAGCTACCCTCCCTACAACGTCGAGAAGCACGCTGAAGATCAATACCGCATCGTCATCGCGGCAGCAGGCTTCCAGGAAGACGATCTGGAGCTTCAGGTCGAGAAGGGCGTCCTCACCGTGACCGGCGCCAAGCGTGAGAACACTGCCGAAGGTGTGACCTTCCTGCACCAGGGCATCGCCCAGCGTGCGTTCAAGCTGTCGTTCCGCCTGGCTGATCACATCGAGGTCAAGAGCGCGGGCCTGACCAATGGCCTGTTGAATATCGACCTGCTGCGCCTGGTGCCGGAAGAGGCCAAGGCCAAGCGTATTCCGATCGCCGGTCAGAAGACCCTGGCGTAATTCCAGGCGCATAAGGCCGTTCTTGTGGGACCGGCTTCAGCCGGGAAGGCAATGCTACAGTCGCTGAGTTTCAACCGCCTGTGGCACTGCTTTCCTGGCTGAAGCCGGTCCCACGTTATTGGCGGCTGCGCAACAGCTGCGCGAACTCGGCAATATTCAACGGCTCGCTGAACAGATAGCCCTGATACAGGTAGCAGCCCAGCTGTTCGAGAAACTCCAACTGCTCGGGCTTTTCCACACCTTCGGCGATCACGATCAGATTGAGGCTCTGGGCCATGGCGACAATGGCGCGGATGATCTCGGCGTCGTTGGGGTCGGTGGTGGCGTCACGGACGAATGACTGGTCGATTTTCAGCGCATCCACCGGCAGGCGCTTGAGGTAGGTCAGGGACGAGTAACCGGTGCCGAAGTCGTCCATGGCGAAGCTGATGCCGAGTTTTTTCAGGCGACGCATTTTCGCGATGGTGTCGTCCAGATTCTGAATAACCACGCCTTCGGTGATTTCCAGCTTGAGCAGGTGACTGGGGACGCCGTTGCTATGCAGGCTGCGTTCGACCCGTTCAACAAAGTCGTTCTGACGGAACTGCCGGGGGCTGATATTGACGCAGAGCTTGAAGGCCTGCGGGTTGATCAGGTTGTCCCGTAACAGTTGCCCGCAAGCCTTGCAGGCTTCTTCGAGGACCCAGCTGCCTACTTCCAGGATCATCCCGCTTTCTTCCAGCACCTCGATGAAGCGGTTGGGCGGCAGGGTACCGTTTTCCGGGTGCAGCCAGCGCAGCAGGGCTTCTGCACCGATGATGCGGCTGCCGCGGGCATCGACCTGGGGTTGATAGCTGAGCATGAACTCGCCCCTCACCAGGGCCAGGCGCAGATCGTTCTCCAGGCGCAGGCGGTCGCTGGCGGCTTTCTGCATGCTGTTCTGGAACAACTGGGTGGTGTTGCGCCCGGAATCCTTGGCGCGATACAGGGCGATATCGGCGCGCTTGAGCAGGTCGGCCGGGTTGGAGCCGTGATCGGGGATCAGGGCGATCCCCATGCTCGGCGTGACCTGCAACCTCTGGCCGTCGAGGAACATCGGCTCGGCGAGGATCTCGCGCAGGGTGTTGGCCAGTTCGTATACCTGCTCGATGACTTCGCTGCGGCTGCCGTCCAGTTCACTGAGCAGCACCACAAACTCGTCGCCGCCCAGGCGTGCCACGGTGTCTTCCAGGCGCACGCTGGCTTCCAGGCGCGCCGTTACCACCTTCAGTACTGCGTCGCCCACCGGGTGGCCGAGGGAATCATTGATGTGCTTGAAGTGATCGAGGTCGAGGAACAGCAGGGCGCCGCGCCGGTCATGGCGCTTGAGCAGTTCGATCTGCTCGCTCAGGCGCTCTATCAGCAGGGCGCGGTTGGGCAGGTTGGTCAGGGGGTCGTGATAGGCCAGGTGCTCGATCTGCGCCTGGGCGTTCTTCAATTGAGTGAGGTCGCGAGCGGTGATGAGCAGGCAGGCGATCTCGTTGAGGATGATCGGTTCGATGGATAATTCCACGGCTAACGATTCACCATTCTTCTTGCGGCCGATCATTTCCCGGTGATGGACCCGACCTTTGTCGCGCAGCTCTTCGAGCAGCAGCAGGCGCTGTTGCGGGTCGGCCCAGATACCGACTTCCCGGGCAGTGCGGCCGATCACGTCATCCGGGTCATAGCCGGTCAGGCGGCAGAAACCGGTATTGATCTCCAGATAGCGCCCGGTTTCCTGTTCGGTGATGGTGATGGCGTCGGGACTGGAATAGAACGCTTTGGCGAATTTCTCTTCGCTGGCCTGCAAGGCGGCCTGGGCCCGTTGCTGCTGGCTGATATCGCGCAGGGTGGTGACGATGCAGGGCTGTTCGTCGACGACAATCAAGCGGCTGCTGACCAGGCAGGTCAGGTCCTCGCCATCCTTGCTGCGCAGCATCACCTGGAGGTTGTTGACTTCGCCTTCATCGATGATCTGCTGATTGCGTTTCAGGCGTTGCAAGGGGTCGGCCCAGAAACTGGTCTGTTTGACGTCCAGGCCAATAATGTCCTCGGCTTTCCAGCCGAATACCTGGCTGAACGCCGGGTTGATCTCGATGAATTCGCTGGTTGCGAAATGGGTGACGCAGACTGGATAGGGGCTGACCTGGAACAGGCTGGCGAATTTCTCTTCCGAAGCCTTGAGGCGCTTTTCCCGCTCCACTTGCTCGGATATATCGAGAAGAGTGCCGGCCATGCGCAAAGGCTTGCCGCTGGCATCCATGTGCAGGCGGGCGCGGCAATCCAGATAGCGCACCGAGCCGTCTTTCAGGGGCAGGCGATAGGTCAATTGCTGGTTGCCGACCTCACCGTTGCGCAGTCCGTCGTAGGCCCGGCGCAGATTGGCGCGTTCGGATGGGCAGGTCTGGGCGAAGAAAGCATCCAGGGATTCATGGAAGGGCTCGTCGGGCAGGCCGTGCAGTTCGGCGGCGCGGCCGGAGCAATAGATCATGTCGCTGGGAATGTGCCAGTCCCAGATACCCATCTGCGCCGAGTCCAGAGCCAGGTCCAGGCGCTCCTGACTGTCACTGAGCGCCTGCTCGGTATGCTTGTGGCGACTGTTGTCGAGAAACGAACCGAGCAGGTAGGGGCCGTCGGGCAATTCAACCCGCTGGACGTAGTAGGTGCCGTCCAGGCAGCTGCCGTCGCGAGTGCTGATCTGCACGTCAAGGCTGACCTGGGCCTCGCTTTCCAGGGCCAGGGCGATGAGTTGCTGGCGCTGCCGCGGATCGGGCCACAGGCCGATCTGCAGCGTGGTGCGCCCGATAATATCTTCCGGCCGCCAGCCGAGCAGGGTTTCAACGTGCTGGTTGACTGCGCAGATCAGGCTGTCCTCAAGACGGGTCAGCAGCACGAGGTTCGGGCTCAGGTTGTACAGGGTCGCGAAACGTTGCTCCGACGACTCGTCCGGATCGGCTGCCTGACCGGGCAATTGAAATGTACGGCTGTCCAAGGGGTTGGGCATTTGATCACGAGCCTTATAGGAAAAAGCCGGTATGACGATCGTTGAGGCAACCACCCGGGTCGCGCCAAAGCACACTGCGCTCGTGTCTACTGGGGCTGCTGTGCATCCAGTAATGCCATGAAGGCCCGTGCTGCATTCGAGAGTGTCCGCTCGGTATGCAGAATGTAGCCTAACTGGCGGGTCAGCTGTATGTCGGGCAATGGAATACGCGCTACCTGTTCATCGAGCATAGTACGCGGAAGCACGCTCCATGCCAGGCCAATGGACACCATCATTTTGATGGTTTCCATGTAGTTGGTGCTCATGGCGATATCCGGCTTGAGGCCCTGGACTTCACAGAGGCCTTTGACGATATGGTGGGTAAAAGTGTTTTCGCCGGGGAACACCGCCGGATAGCGGACGATATCCGGCAAGGTGATCGGCCCGCTGTTGGCCAGGGGATGTTCGGGGGCGCAGACAAAGTCCAGCGGGTCATCCCAGACCGGAACCGCCCGGACCAGCGTGTGAGGCTCGGGGGCCAGGGTAATCACCGCCAATTCCGCGCGGCCATGAAGGATTTCCTCGTAGGCCACTTCCGAGTCGAGGAACTGGATATCCAGGGCGACCTGCGGATAGCGCCGGGTGAACTCCCTTAATAAAGGAGGCAAGCGATGCAGGCCGATATGATGGCTGGTGGCCAGAGTCAGGCGCCCGCTTACTTCGCCTGTGAGGTTGGTAAGGGCCCTGCGAGTGTCATCGAGCACGTTGAGGATCTGATAGGCCCGTGGCAGCAGGGCGCGGCCAGCCTCGGTCAGGCTGACCTCCCGGCCCAGGCGATCGAACAGCCGTACGTCCAGCTGCTGCTCAAGACCGGCGATGCGCTTGCTGATGGCTGGCTGGGTCAGATGCAGGCGTTCCCCGGCACCGGAGAAGCTGCCGGTCTCGGCGATGGCAATAAAGGCATTGAGGTTGGCCAGATCCATGTTCGAATTCCAGTTGGTTATCCAAAGCATAAAAATTATGAATTTGAGTTATTTAAGCATATTTCATACGATCACCCCCACAAGCCAAGGGGTCATCGAACTTCGAGCACCCAAGGCATAGAAACAAGCTGATGAGGAAACCGTCTGATGGCCGGCAAAACGCTCTACGACAAGCTTTGGGATTCGCATTTGGTCAAGCAGCGCGACGATGGGTCGGCGCTGATCTACATTGACCGTCATATCATCCATGAAGTGACTTCGCCCCAGGCTTTCGAAGGCCTGCGTCTGGCCGGGCGCAAGCCATGGCGTGTCGACAGCATTGTTGCCACTCCGGACCACAACGTGCCGACCACCCCTGAGCGCAAAGGCGGTATTGAGTCCATCGTTGACCAGGTGTCCCGTCTGCAAGTCCAGACCCTTGACGACAACTGCGACGAATACGGCATCACCGAATTCAAGATGAATGACCCGCGTCAGGGGATCGTTCACGTGATCGGCCCGGAGCAGGGTGCAACCCTGCCTGGCATGAGCGTGGTCTGCGGCGACTCGCACACCTCGACCCATGGCGCGTTCGGTGCCCTGGCCCATGGCATCGGTACTTCGGAAGTCGAGCACGTGCTCGCCACCCAGTGCCTGGTCGCCAAAAAAATGAAGAACATGCAGGTCAAGGTCGAAGGCAAATTGCCCTTCGGCGTGACGGCCAAGGACATCGTCCTGGCCGTGATCGGCAAGATCGGCACCGCTGGCGGTAACGGCCATGCCATCGAGTTCGCCGGCAGCGCGATCCGTGACCTGTCTATTGAAGGCCGCATGACCATCTGCAACATGTCCATCGAAGCCGGTGCCCGTGTCGGCATGGTGGCCACCGATGAAAAGACCGTCGAGTACGTCAAAGGCCGTCCGTTCGCGCCGAAAGGCGCCGAGTGGGACCTGGCCGTAGAGGCGTGGAAGGACCTGGTGTCCGACCCGGACGCGGTGTTCGACACCGTAGTCGAACTCGACGCGACCCAGATCAAACCGCAAGTCAGCTGGGGCACTTCGCCCGAGATGGTCCTGGCCGTTGATCAGAACGTGCCGGACCCGGCGAAGGAAGATGATCTGGTCAAGCGTGGCTCCATAGAGCGCGCTTTGAAGTACATGGGCCTCAAGGCCAATCAGGCGATTACCGACATTCAGCTGGACCGCGTATTCATCGGTTCCTGCACAAACTCGCGGATCGAAGACCTGCGTGCTGCGGCGGACGTGGCCAAGGGCCGTAAAGTCGCCTCGACCATCAAGCAGGCCATCGTCGTGCCGGGTTCGGGCCTGGTCAAGGCTCAGGCCGAGAAGGAAGGCCTGCACGAAATCTTCCTTGAGGCCGGTTTCGAATGGCGTGAACCGGGCTGCTCCATGTGCCTGGCGATGAACCCGGACCGTCTGGAGACCGGTGAGCATTGCGCGTCCACTTCCAACCGTAACTTCGAAGGCCGTCAGGGCGCGGGTGGCCGTACTCACCTGGTCAGCCCGGCGATGGCGGCCGCGGCCGCGATCAACGGTCGTTTCATCGACGTTCGCGACTTGATGCAGCACTAAGGAGCCCAACATGAAAGCCTTTACTCAGCACCACGGCCTTGTCGCTCCTCTGGATCGTGCCAACGTCGACACCGATCAGATCATCCCCAAGCAGTTCCTCAAGTCGATCAAACGCACCGGTTTCGGGCCGAACCTGTTCGACGAGTGGCGTTACCTGGACGTGGGTCAGCCTTATCAGGACAATTCCAAGCGCCCCTTGAACAAAGACTTCGTGCTCAACCACGAACGCTATCAGGGCGCCAGTGTCCTGCTGGCCCGGGAGAACTTCGGTTGCGGCTCCAGCCGTGAGCACGCACCCTGGGCCCTGGAAGAATATGGTTTTCGCAGCGTGATCGCCCCGAGCTATGCCGATATCTTCTTCAACAACAGCTTCAAGAACGGCCTGCTGCCGATTATCCTCAGCGACGCCGATGTCGATGAGCTGTTCCAGCAGGTCGAGGCCAACCCTGGCTATCAGCTGAACATCGACCTGGCCGCCCAGACCGTGACCCGTCCCGACGGCAAGGTACTGAGCTTCGAAATCGACGCATTTCGCAAACACTGCCTGCTCAACGGCCTGGACGATATCGGCCTGACTCTGATGGATGCCGATGCGATTGCGACGTTTGAAAGCAAGCATCGCGCTACCCAGCCGTGGTTGTTCAGGTAAAAGGTCCTGCCCCGGACATTGTTGTGGGAGCGGATTCATCCGCGAAGACGTCAGCACACTCAGCACTAAAGTGACTGATAGATTGCTTTCGCGAATAAATTCGCTCCCACGGGTTTTTGTGACTTCAGCAAGAGGATGTTATGAGCAAGCAGATTCTGATTCTCCCAGGTGATGGTATTGGTCCGGAAATCATGGCCGAGGCGGTCAAGGTGCTGGAACTGGCCAATAGCAAGTATCAACTGGGCTTCGAGTTCAGCCACGACGTGATCGGTGGCGCTGCCATCGACAAGCATGGCGTGCCATTGGCCGACGAGACCCTGGACCGGGCCCGTGCTGCCGATGCCGTGCTGCTGGGCGCCGTGGGTGGGCCGAAGTGGGATGCGATCGAGCGTGATATCCGTCCTGAGCGTGGTCTGCTGAAGATTCGTGCGCAACTGGGTCTGTTCGCCAACCTGCGTCCGGCGATTCTCTACCCGCAATTGGCCGATGCCTCGAGCCTGAAGCCGGAAATCGTTGCCGGGCTGGATATCCTCATCGTTCGCGAACTGACCGGTGGTATCTACTTCGGTGCGCCACGGGGCACCCGCGAGCTGGATAATGGCGAGCGTCAGGCCTACGACACCCTGCCGTACTCGGAAAGCGAAATCCGCCGTATCGCCCGTGTCGGTTTCGACATGGCCCGTGTGCGCGGCAAGAAGCTGTGCTCGGTGGACAAGGCCAACGTCCTGGCTTCCAGCCAGCTGTGGCGTGAAGTGGTCGAGCAGGTGGCCAAGGATTATCCGGACGTCGAGCTGAGCCACATGTATGTCGATAACGCGGCGATGCAGCTGGTGCGTGCGCCGAAGCAGTTCGACGTGATGGTTACCGACAACATGTTCGGCGATATCCTCTCCGACGAGGCGTCGATGCTCACCGGCTCCATCGGCATGCTGCCATCGGCGTCCCTGGATTCGAACAACAAGGGCATGTACGAGCCTTGCCACGGTTCGGCTCCTGACATTGCTGGCAAAGGCATTGCCAACCCATTGGCGACCATTTTGTCGGTGTCGATGATGCTGCGTTACAGCTTCAACCAGCACGCTGCCGCCGAGGCCATCGAGAAGGCCGTGAGCCTGGTGCTGGATCAGGGTTTGCGTACTGGCGACATCTGGTCGGAAGGCAAGGCGAAGGTCGGTACTCAGGAAATGGGTGACGCCGTAGTCGCCGCGCTGCGGAATCTGTAATATTTCCGGCCCGCCCTTGAGGCGTGGCCCACTTTTTGTAAAAGGTGTAGTTGCGATGAAACGTGTAGGTCTGATCGGTTGGCGTGGCATGGTAGGTTCCGTGCTCATGCAGCGGATGCGCGAAGAACAGGATTTCGATCTGATCGAGCCGGTGTTCTTCACCACGTCCAATGTCGGTGGCCAGGCCCCTTCAGTGGGCAAGGATGTCGCACCCTTGAAGGATGCGTACAACATCGACGAGCTGAAAACCCTCGACGTGGTTCTGACCTGCCAGGGTGGCGACTACACCAACGAGGTGTTCCCCAAGCTGCGTGAAGCAGGCTGGCAGGGTTACTGGATCGACGCCGCCTCGTCCCTGCGCATGCAGGACGACGCAGTGATCATCCTCGACCCGGTCAACCGCAAGGTCATCGACCAGCAACTGGACGCCGGCACCAAGAACTACATCGGCGGCAACTGCACCGTCAGCCTGATGCTGATGGGCTTGGGTGGCCTGTTCGAGGCCGGTCTGGTCGAGTGGATGAACGTCATGACTTATCAGGCGGCTTCCGGGGCCGGCGCGCAGAACATGCGTGAACTGATCAAGCAGATGGGCACCACCCACGCTGCCGTGGCCGACGACCTGGCCAACCCCGCCAGCGCCATCCTCGACATCGACCGCAAGGTTGCCGAGGCCATGCGCAGCGAGTCCTATCCGACCGAGAACTTCGGTGTGCCATTGGCTGGCAGCCTGATTCCGTGGATCGACAAGGAACTGCCCAACGGCCAGAGCCGCGAAGAGTGGAAGGGTCAGGCCGAGACCAACAAGATCCTCGGTCGTTTCAAGAGCCCGATCCCGGTGGACGGTATCTGCGTGCGCATCGGCGCCATGCGCTGCCACAGCCAGGCGTTGACCATCAAGCTGAACAAGGATGTGCCGATCGCCGACATCGAAGGCCTGATCGCCTCGCACAACCCTTGGGTCAAGCTGGTGCCAAACCACCGCGAAGCGAGCATCCAGGAACTGAGCCCGACCGTCGTGACCGGCACCATGAGCATTCCGGTAGGCCGTCTGCGCAAGCTGAACATGGGATCGCAATACCTGGGCGCCTTCACCGTGGGCGACCAACTGCTGTGGGGCGCGGCCGAGCCGCTGCGTCGCATGTTGCGGATTCTGCTGGAGCGCTAAGCGTCACGCGGTAACGAAAAACCCGCTTCCTTTCCGGGAAGCGGGTTTTTTTGTGCCTGTGCCTGGAGGGGGGTGATGGCAGAGGCGCTGCGAATCAAGACCCGTTCTCGACGACGGTGGATAAGCCATGATGACCCTGGGCAGGGTGCTGATGCTTTGGCTTTGCCCTCAGGCCAGATCAATACAGCGTATCGGCAATGCGCCCCGGCAAGGCCTTGTCATAGGCGTCGCCGTCGATTTCCGCTGCTGAAACATCCTTGAGAATCTGCCCCGCCGTCGGCAGGGCACTGCGCTCTATCTGACGTGCGGCATCCCACAGGCCAGCGCGGATCACCGCTCTGCTGCATTGGAAGTAGACGCTGGTCACAGTGATGCGCAACACGGTTTTAGGCAGCTGGCCATTTACCGCAAAGCGGGTCAGCAGCTGCGGCTCAACGCAGATCTGCGCCGTGCCGTTGACCCGCAAGGTTTCGCCGACGCCCGGCACGAGAAACAGCAGGGCCACGTGAGGGTCGTCGATGATATTGCGCAGCGTATCGAGCCGGTTGTTGCCGCGGCGATCCGGCAGATACAGGGTCTTGCTGTCTTCGATATGCACGAAGCCCGCCTGATCGCCACGGGGCGAGGCATCAAGGCCGCCGGGGCCGGAAGAGGCGAGGATAGCGAAGGGCGCCGCTTCGATGAAAGGGCGGTACACGGGGTGAATGTGATCGACTTCTTTCACCAGCGACGGACGGGCGACTGCACCGTACAGCTTTTCCAGGGCTTCGGTCGTCGTTACGTACGAAGTGTGGTCGACGTTCGTCATGCTTGTTCCTGTCAAAGTACATATAACTTGTCGGGCCCACGCCGCTGTTGTGGGAGTGGATTTTGTGGGAACGAATTCATTGGCTCAGTCTGCACTAAGTGTTGCGTACGAGGTGTCGCGAATTATGTGGATCGTCCCATACTGGCCAGTGTTTGCTACGCGACACTCTGATTCTCCTGGACGTCTTGCCTGGCCTGCCACAGCTCATTGCATGGGGTAGCGCAGGAACGCCGGATGCTGTTCGAGCAGTGCGGTGTGCTGTTGCAGACGGGGAAAGGCTTGGGCCTTGACCACCGGCGCAATCATCAACTGGGTGAAGGACCAGGCTACTGCCGCCGTTAATGCGCCCTGGGTCAGGCGCTCGGCGGGATTGTCCGGCAAGCGCTTTTCCAGCAGCGTGTAGGCCGCCAGCAACTGCCCGGTTACCCGATCCAGCCATGGCTCGTGGAGTTTTTCCGCCGGACGCAGGTTGTGTTCGTAGACGATCTGCACACTTTTCTCGCACGCCGCCAATGCCAGTCCGGCCAGTTCCAGATCCTTGCCGCGGGCGCCGGGTTGCTGGGGAAATAGCTTGTGCGACACGGGCGCCAGGGTTTCGAAATAGTCGAGGATCAGGTTGGAGTCCTGCAGCAGTGTGCCGTCATCCAACACCATGGTGGGCGCCTTGACCACCGGATTGATCCGGGAGAACTCGGCAAAGGTGCTGAACACCGACAGCGTCTGGTGCTCGAACTCGACACCGTAGAGTTCCAGGGAAATGGCCACGCGGCGCACATAGGGCGAGTCGAGCATGCCGATCAGTTTCATGAAGCCTCCATTCATCTTTTTGTTTAACGTGGCTTACTCTATAAAAAGACCGGCTCAACGAATATTGATGATTTTTACCCGCAAAGGTTAGTAAAACTTACATGAGCGTGATTCCTCCATCGGCCAGCCTGCGCAGTTTCGAGGCAACTGCAAGGCTCGGCAGCGTGACCCTGGCCGCCAGGGAGCTGCACGTGACTCACTCGGCCATCAGCCAGCAGATCAAGGTGCTGGAGGATATCGTCGGCCTGACCCTGTTTGTCCGGGAAGGGCGCGGGCTCAAGGTCAGCGAAGAAGGGCGCCTCTATGCCTTGCAGATTCGTCAGTCACTCGGTGATATCGCTGAAGCTACGCGCCTGTTGCAGGCGCAGCCGAAAACCGACGAATTGGTAGTGGCAGTGCTGCCGTCCTTTGCCAGGTCCTGGCTGTTGCCGCGGTTGCCGGATTTTCAGCGGCTGCATCCCCACATCAATATTCGCCTGCAAGCCAGCCTGGGCCTCGCCAATCTGTATCAGGAATCCATTGATATCGGCATCCGCATGGGCAAGGGCGATTGGGAAGGGGTCGAGCAACGCCTGTTGTTCGCTGACGAACTGGTGGTGGTCGCTGCTGCGCACTTCAATGGCGGGCAGTTGCCCCTGAGCCCTCGGCAGATTGTTGAGAGTCGCATCATCTATGGCAGCGAATCCTGGCTGCCCTGGTGCCAGGCCGCTGGCGTTGAGATGAGCGCCGAGCGTCGCGGTATTTCCTGCAATGACTCGAATATCGTTCTGGAAGCCGTGCGCCTGGGCCAGGGCATTGCGCTGGAGCGGCGCAGCCTGGTCCATGACGCCATTGAACGCGGTGAGCTGGTGCAGCTTGGCGAGGTCAGTGCCGCTTATCCCTATCCTTATTGGCTAGTGTGGCCGCCCCGGGAACGTTCGCAGCATAAACAGCAGGCGTTCATTCAGTGGCTGAGCGCAACGGTCGACGTCTATAAGGGATCGATCTGATAAATCCCAAAATATGGGATTGATATTTACATATTGAGATTTTTCGCCAATCAGGTTTATAGTCCGCCTCGCACCCACTGCTTGAATATCCAATTACAAAAAGGTGAAAGCGATGCAGGCGCACTTGATTGCGCTCGATTGGGGGACAACCTCTCTGCGGGCTTATCGACTTGGCGAACAAGGCCAGGTCCTGGAACACCGCTCGCTGTCTGCGGGCATCATGCAATTGCCTTCCACCCCTCGCGCCATCGGCGGCGTGATGTGTGCCGATGGTTTCGAGCTGGCTTTCGACGAGGCCTGTGGTGACTGGCTCGATGCCCAGCCGGACCTGCCGGTGATTGCCTGCGGCATGGTCGGCAGCGCCCAGGGCTGGCGCGAGGCGACCTACCGGGAAACCCCGGCCAGTGTTGCCGGGCTGAGCGAGGCCTTGCAGATCGTGCGCAGTCGGCGCGGAGTCGATGTGCATATCATTCCGGGCGTATTGCAGCGCTCGACCCTGCCCAATGTCATGCGCGGCGAAGAAACCCAGGTGCTTGGCGTGCTGGCCGGTCTGGCTGCTGTCGAGCAGGCGCAACCCCTGCTGATCGGTCTGCCTGGCAGCCACTCGAAGTGGGTGCGGGTGGTCGATGCCAGCATCGTCCATTTCGACACTTTCATGACCGGTGAGGTCTACGCTGCTCTCTGTGCCCATACCATTCTTGGCCGGACCATGCAGCGCAACGAGGAGTTCGCCGCCGACGCCTTTGATCGCGGCCTGCAGACAGCGCTGTCAGCAGAAGGCGCTGCCGGACCGCTGTCGACAATCTTCAGTTGCCGCACCCTGGGCCTGACCGGGCAGCTCGACGCCAGCGCCCAGGCCGATTACCTGTCCGGTCTGCTGATCGGCCATGAACTGGCCAGCCTTGCCGCCTTGCTGTGGCGCAATCATGAACAACTCCCCGCCGTGGTCCTGATCGGCAGCGACGCTCTGTGCCTGCGTTATGGGCGGGCCCTGACGGCGTGCGGTTTTGCCCAGGTTCGCGTGGCGGCCCAGGCCACCGAGCGCGGCCTGTGGCAGGTCGCGGTCCAGGCCGGCTTGCTGGCACCTATTAAAGAAGAGGTCTGAGATGCTCAAACAAGCACTGACACAAAACGGTCTGGTCGCGATTCTGCGCGGCCTGCGTCCGCAAGAAGCAGAGGCCATCGGCACTGTGTTGTACGAGGCCGGGATTCGCGTCATCGAAGTGCCGCTCAATTCGCCGCAGCCTTACGACAGCATACGTCTGCTGCGTTCGCTGCTGCCGGCTGATTGTCTGATTGGTGCGGGGACGGTCCTGACCCCGGCCCAGGTGAGTCAGGTCAAGGATGCGGGCGGCCAGGTGATCGTCATGCCCCACAGCGACCCGACGGTACTGCGTGCGGCGAAGGCGGCGGGGTTGTTCCTGTCACCGGGGGTGGCGACGCCGACCGAAGCCTTCGCTGCCCTGGCCGAAGGCGCCGATGTGCTGAAGATGTTTCCTGCCGAGCAAATGGGCCCGGCGGTGGTCAAGGCCTGGCTGGCGGTATTGCCGGCCGGCACGGTGCTGCTGCCGGTGGGTGGCATCACTCCGGACAATATGGCGGCGTTCATCAGTGCCGGGGTCAAGGGCTTCGGCCTGGGTTCCGGGTTGTTCAAGCCCGGCATGAGCGCAGCCGACGTGGCTGAAAGTGCCAAGGCTTACGTAGCTGCCTGGAACAAAGGCGTGTGATCGACGCGTGTGAGCGTCTTACTCGAACAAGAGAGCATTCGTTATGAAAATCACCAAACTCACCACTTTTATCGTGCCACCGCGCTGGTGCTTCCTCAAGGTCGAGACCGACCAGGGCATCACCGGCTGGGGTGAGCCGGTCGTTGAGGGCCGTGCCCATACCGTGGCTGCGGCCGTGGAAGAACTGTCCGATTACCTGATCGGCAAGGACCCGCGCAATATCGAAGACATCTGGACCGTTCTCTATCGCGGCGGCTTCTATCGCGGCGGCGCGGTACATATGAGCGCCCTGGCCGGGATCGACCAGGCGCTGTGGGATATCAAGGGCAAGCATTTGGGCGTGTCGGTCAGCGATCTGCTCGGCGGCCAGGTACGGGACAAGATCCGCGTCTACTCATGGATCGGCGGCGATCGTCCGGCCGACACCGCCCGTGCGGCGAAAGAAGCCGTAGAGCGCGGTTTCACGGCAGTGAAGATGAATGGCACCGAGGAGCTGCAATTTCTCGATACCTTCGACAAGGTCGACCTGGCCCTGGCCAACGTGGCAGCCGTGCGTGATGCAGTAGGGCCGAACGTCGGCATCGGCGTCGACTTCCATGGCCGGGTACACAAGCCCATGGCCAAGGTGCTGATGAAGGAGCTGGACCCCTACAAGCTGATGTTCATCGAAGAGCCGGTGCTCAGCGAAAACTACGAGGCCCTGAAAGAACTGGCACCCCTGACCAGTACGCCAATTGCTCTGGGTGAGCGGCTGTTCTCGCGCTGGGACTTCAAGCGCGTGCTCAGCGAAGGGTATGTCGACATCATCCAGCCGGATGCTTCCCACGCAGGTGGCATCACCGAAACCCGCAAGATCGCCAATATGGCCGAGGCCTACGACGTCGCCCTGGCCCTGCATTGCCCTCTGGGGCCGATTGCCCTGGCGGCTTGCCTGCAACTGGATGCGGTCTGCTACAACGCCTTCATTCAGGAGCAGAGCCTGGGCATCCACTACAACGAGAGCAACGATCTGCTGGATTACATCAAGAATCCCGAGGTGTTCGACTACGACAAGGGCATGGTCAAGATCCCCAACGGGCCTGGGCTGGGCATCGAGATCAACGAGGAATACGTCAAGGAACGCGCGGCCATCGGCCACCGCTGGCGCAACCCGATCTGGCGCCATGCCGATGGCAGTTTTGCCGAGTGGTGATGGCCTGACTCTCACCAAAAGAACACCGAATCATTGGAATTGAAATGAGATTGGTGGGACCGGCTTCAGCCGGCAAGGCGCTTGGATTGACCGAGGAGATGCGGCGGATGTACCGGCCCTTTCCCGGCTACAGCCGGTCCCACGGTGTTCTTCCCAGACCTCAATAACCATAAGAAGAGGCAAACCCCATGCAGACACGCACACTCGATAGCGCGGCGCTGGCTACGCCGACCCGCAAGCGCTTTTTCATCATGGTCCTGTTGTTTATCACTGTGGTGATCAACTACCTGGACCGCAGTAACCTGTCCATCGCCGCCCCGGCCTTGACCAGTGAACTGGGCATCGACCCGGTCCACGTCGGCCTGGTGTTCTCGGCATTCGGCTGGACCTACGCGGCCATGCAACTGCCCGGTGGCTGGCTGGTGGATCGGGTGCCGCCGCGCATTCTCTATACCGCCGCCCTGGCGCTATGGTCCCTGGCCACGGTGATGCTCGGCTTTGCCGGCAGCTTCGTCGCGTTGTTCGTCTTGCGCATGGCCGTCGGTGCCCTGGAAGCGCCGGCTTACCCGATCAACAGCCGCGTGGTCACCACCTGGTTCCCTGAGCGCGAGCGGGCCACAGCCATTGGTTTCTATACTTCCGGGCAGTTTGTCGGCCTGGCGTTCCTGACCCCGGTACTGGCCTGGCTGCAAGCCACTTTCGGCTGGCACATGGTCTTTGTCAGCACCGGGATGATCGGCATCGTCTGGGCGGCGATCTGGTACATGGTCTATCGCGAGCCACGGGACTTCAAAGGCGTCAATCCCGAGGAAATCGAGCTCATCCGCGAAGGCGGCGGGCTGGTGGATATCCAGGCGGACGTGAGCAAGAAGGCCCAAGGCTTCAGTTGGCTGGATCTGGGCATCGTGCTGAGCAAGCGCAAGCTATGGGGCATTTACCTGGGGCAGTTCTGCCTGAACTCGACCCTGTGGTTCTTCCTGACCTGGTTCCCTACCTATCTGGTGAAATACCGCGGCATGGACTTCATCAAGTCCGGCCTGCTGGCCTCTTTACCGTTCCTTGCGGCGTTTGTCGGCGTGCTGTGCTCAGGGTTTTTCTCCGACTGGCTGATCCGTCGCGGTTACACCGTGGGCTTTGCCCGCAAGTTGCCGATCATTGCCGGGTTGCTGATTTCCACGTCCATTATCGGCGCCAACTTCGTTGATTCAACGCCTCTGGTCATCGCCTTCCTGGCCCTGGCGTTCTTCGGCAACGGCCTGGCGTCGATTACCTGGTCCCTGGTCTCGACCCTGGCCCCGGCGCGGCTGCTGGGCCTGACCGGCGGCACCTTCAACTTCATTGGCAACCTGTCGGCCATCGCTACGCCTATCGTCATTGGTTTTCTCGCCACGGGTGACTCGTTTGCCCCGGCCATTACCTATATCTCGGTACTGGCATTGATTGGTGCGCTTTCCTACATCCTGCTGGTGGGCAAGGTCGAGCGTATTGAGTTGTGACATCTGCCCGGGCTGGCGGCGATAATGCCGTCAGCTTTTTGATCGGATAAGGCGTGATATGCAGCTTGAACCCCCGCAACCCGAATCACCTGCCGCAGCGCCCACGGGTACCCAGACCTTGCTGCGCGGCCTTGGCGTGATCCAGGCCGTGGCCAGCGGTGCCCGGGACCTCAAGGAAATCGCCCGGCTGATCGGCACCACCCGCAGCACGACTCATCGCCTGGCCAGTTGCCTGGTGGAGGAGCGCTATCTGCGCGTATTGCCGCAGGTGGGCTACCTGCTGGGGCCCAAGCTGATCGAGCTGGGTTTCCAGGCTCGCGAAGAAGTGCCCCTGGCCATGCTGGCGCGGCCTTATCTGGATCGTCTGTCGCAATTGACTGGCGATACCGTGCACCTGGCCGTGCGTGATGGCGATGAAGTGCTGTACCTGCACAAGAACCCCGGCCGTAATGGCCCGGAGATGCGTTCGCGAGTCGGTCATCGCATGCCCTTGGCCCGCACGGGCATCGGCAAGGCGTTGTTGCTCGACAGCAGCGAAGCGGAATGGCAGCGGTTGTATGAAATCAGTCGACCGGTGGCGGGGCGTAATCCGTTGTGGCCCAGTCATGAGGAGCAATCCTGGGAGCAGGTGCGTCAGCGCATGCTGGAGTACGTGCAGGGCGGCTACGCATTCGATCTGGAAGACAACGAACCATCGATCCGCTGCGTCGCGGCGCCGATTCGCGATGCCGGTAAACAGATTGTTGCCGGGATCAGTATCGCCAGTACCGTGCCGTACATGCCGCTGGAAAAGATGGCCGAGCTGGTGCCGCTGATCAAGCAGACGGCGGCGCAGCTGTCGGCGGAGTTGGGGGGGTAAGGCGTCTGCAGCCTTGTGGATCGTTGTGGGAGCGGATTTATCCGCGAATGCAGCATTCCAGACGATACGGCTGCATCGAATGTACTGTCCTCTTCGCGAATGAATTCGCTCCCACAGGATTCGACCTTATAGGGTCGAAGGTTAGGCTTTCAATGTGGCCATATCTATCACAAAGCGATACTTCACATCACCCTTGATCACCCGTTCGAAGGCTTCGTTGATCTTGCGGATATCCAGCATCTCGATATCACAGGTTATGTCGTGCTCGGCGCAGAAATCCAGGACTTCCTGGGTTTCGGCCAGGCCGCCGATCATGGAACCGGCCAGTACTCGACGCTTCATCACCAGGTTAACCGCATGCACCGGCGGGTTGATCGGTTCGATCAGGCCGACGAGGATATGCACGCCGTCGAACTTCAGGGTATTGAGGTAGGGGTTGAGGTCGTGTTGTACCGGGATGGTGTCCAGCAGGTAGTCGAACCGACCGGCGGCGGCCTGCATCTGCGCCTCGTCGGTGGACACGACCACATGGTCAGCCCCCTGGCGGCGGGCTTCTTCGGCCTTGGCCTGGGAGCGAGTGAACAGCGTCACTTCAGCGCCCATGGCCTTGGCGAATTTGATACCCATATGGCCCAGGCCGCCCATGCCCAGTACGCCGACCTTGTCACCGGCCTTGACGCCGAAGTGCTTGAGCGGTGAATAGGTGGTGATGCCGGCGCACAGAATTGGCGCAGCGCTAGCCAGATCGAGCCCGGCCGGAATGCTGACGACGAAGCGGTCGCTGACCACGATGGCGCTGGAGTAGCCGCCCATGGTCAGGCTGCCGTCGATGCGGTCGTGACCTGCGTAAGTCTGGGTCGGCCCTTCGACGCAGTATTGTTCCAGATCCGCCGTGCAGGCTTCGCAGGTGCGGCAGGAGTCGACCAGGCAGCCGACGCCGACCAGGTCACCGACCTTGAACTTGCTGACATTGGCGCCTATGGCGGTGACTTTGCCGACGATTTCATGGCCGGGCATCAGCGGGTAGGTGGCAAAACCCCACTCGTTGCGCGCCTGGTGGATATCCGAGTGGCAGACGCCGCAATAGAGGATCTCGATGGCCACATCGTCGGCCCGTGGGGCGCGGCGTTCGAAGGTCATGGGGGCCAGGGGAGCGGTCGATGTCTGGGCGGCGTAACCGATGGCTGTGTACATGATGAACCTCGCTAATGTGTATCGGATTGAAGGCGGCCATTGTCCGGGAGGCTGCCCGGACTGACGATGTTGATTCCTCCGAGTGTCATGCCTATTCCTCCGGCGCCCGTCGCCGCGTGATCGCCTCTTGGGGCAGATCTGCGATGATAGGGCTGTCTAATCCTCTGCCAGGTCTTTCATGTTGCAGTCCTACCATTCCGACGCCAATGCCGCCTTGGTCGCGCTGATCAAGCCTTTGGCCACGCGGCCGGGTTTCGTGGCGACACGCTTGCCGCAAGTCAACGTCGTCTCCCTCTATACCTATGTCGCCAGCAGCCCGCAGATCTACGAGCCGAGCCTGATGATCATCGCCCAGGGCGGCAAGTTCGCGACACTGGGCACTCGCACCCTGGACTACGGCGCCGGGCATTACCTGGTGCAAGCGCTGTCGGTGCCGTTCATGTGCGAGACCTTTGCTACGCCCGAGGAGCCGCTGTTCGGCGTATCGGTGGCGATCGATCGGGTGGTTCTGGGCGAGCTGGTCCAGGCTCTGGGCGAGGAGCCGGACCAGATCGTCGAGGCGCAGACGCCGGAATCCATGACCTCGGCGGTGCTGGATACGGCCTTGCGCGAGAGCCTGGAGCGCCTGCTGCGCTGCCTGCACGATCCGCTGGAGTGCCAGGCCATGGGCAAGGCGCGGCTGCGTGAGGTGTTGTATGCGGCCTTGCGCGGGCCACAATCGGGTGTGTTGCGAGCGCTGGTCACCCAGCAAAGCCATTTCGCCCGGGTAGCCAGTTCGCTGACATATCTGCACAACCATTTCTCGGAGCCGCTGAACGTCGAGACCCTGGCACGCCAGGCGAACATGAGCGCTTCGACCTTCCATGAGCATTTCAAGCGCAGCACCCTGCTGTCGCCAGTGCAATACCTCAAGCGCCTGCGTCTGCTCAAGGCCCAGCATCTGCTGATCGTCGAAGGGTTGGGCGTGGCCCAGGTGGCGCTGCGGGTTGGCTATCAGAGCACGTCGCAGTTCAGTCGCGAATATAAACGCTACTTTCAGCGTAATCCGGGGGAGGAGGGGATAAGGAATACGGCCCTGTTACAGGCATAGGAGCGGATCAAGGGGGGCGAATTATAATGTGGGAGCGAATTCATTCGCGAATAGGCCAGTGAATGCAGTGCATCTGCGTTGACTGGAATACCGCTTTCGCGAATGAATTCGCTCCCACAGGTCTTTCCCAATGGGGGTGCCCGTTAGGGCATCTTACATATTGGGGTACGTTGGCCCGCCTGCGCCTTCCGGGGTGACCCAGGTGATGTTCTGGGACGGGTCCTTGATGTCGCAGGTCTTGCAGTGCACGCAGTTCTGCGCGTTGATCTGGAAACGCTTCTCGCCGTCTTCCTTGGTGACCACTTCGTATACGCCTGCCGGACAGTAGCGCTGGGCCGGCTCGTCATACAGCGGCAGGTTGGTGCCGATGGGAATGCTCGGGTCGGTCAGCTTCAGGTGGCAAGGCTGCTCTTCTTCGTGGTTGGTGCCGGAGATGAACACCGAGCTGAGCTTGTCGAAGCTGAGTTTGCCGTCGGGTTTCGGGTACTCGATTTTCTTCGAGTCGGCCGCCAGCTTGAGGCAGGCGTAGTCCGGCTTGGTGTCGTGCAGGGTAAACGGCAGCTTGCCAGCGAAGATGTTCTGGTCGATGAAGTTGAACGCACCGCCCATGATGGCGCCGAACTTGTGCAGGGCCGGGCCGAAGTTGCGGCTGCCGAACAGTTCTTCCTGCAACCAGCTGCCCTTGAATGCCTGAACATAGTTGTTCAGGGTGTCACCGCCTTCGTTACCGGCAAACAGCACGTCGGCGATGGCTTCGGCGGCGAGCATGCCGGATTTCATGGCGGTGTGGCTGCCCTTGATCTTGGCGAAGTTCAGGGTGCCCAGGTCGCAGCCGATCAGCGCGCCGCCGGGGAAGACCATTTTCGGCAACGAGTTCAAGCCGCCCTTGCAGATGGCACGCGCGCCGTAGCTGATGCGTTTGCCGCCTTCCAGGTACTGCTTGATCACGGGGTGGTGCTTGTAGCGCTGGAATTCGTCGAACGGCGACAGGTACGGGTTGCTGTACGACAGATCGACGATCAGGCCCACGACCACCTGGTTGTTTTCCAGATGATAAAGGAAGGAACCGCCCATGTTGTCGTCGTCCAGCGGCCAGCCGGCGGTGTGTACCACCAGGCCTTGCTCATGCCTGGCCGGGTCGACTTCCCAGATTTCCTTGAGGCCGATGCCGTAGTGCTGGACGTCGGACTCGTCATCGAGTTTGAAGCGCTTGATCAGCTGCTTGCCGATATGACCGCGGCAGCCTTCGGCGAACAGCGTGTATTTGCCGCGTAGTTCCATGCCGGGGGTGTACAGGCCTTCCTTGGGGTTGCCCTCGCGGTCAACGCCCAGGTCGCCGGTGATGATGCCGCGTACTACACCGTTGTCGTCGAACAGGGCTTCCTGGGCGGCGAAACCGGGGTAGATCTCTACGCCCAGGTTTTCGGCCTGCTGGGCCAGCCAGCGGCACAGGTTACCCAGAGAGATAATATAGTTGCCATGGTTGTGCATGGTCTTGGGTACGAACAGGTCCGGTACCTTGGTGGCGCTGTCGGCGCTGCGCAGTACATAGATGTCATCGCGCTTGACCGGCGTGTTCAGCGGTGCGCCGAGCTCCTGCCAGTTGGGGAACAGTTCGTTGAGGGCGCGAGGTTCGAATACCGCGCCGGACAGAATGTGCGCACCGACTTCCGAGCCTTTCTCCACCACGCAGACGCTGATCTCCTGCCCTGCATCGGCAGCTTTTTGCTTCAGGCGGCAAGCGGCAGAAAGCCCGGCGGGGCCGGCTCCGACGATGACCACGTCGAATTCCATGTATTCGCGTTCCACAGGCTATCTCCTACTCAAGGCTCTACGGTGTTTTTTTATATGGCGCATAAAAAGCGACGTATGAAGGGTGGTTGGCCCAAACGTCATTACACAAGGGGCGCATTATATCTACACCACCCTTGCGGTCCAATACAAACGTTTGTTTGAATTAGCTGCAAGCCTGATAAATCATAGAGGCGGGGCTCGTGACTGGCAGTTTTGTCGTATTGACCAGAAAAGGTGTTCCGGTCAAGATACGGGCGGTTTCGCGCTTATTGGGTGTTTGTACAGCGCCTGGCTGTTGATCCAGGAACACCTCTAAAGACATTGCGAGCCGCGTGACAGACCAGCCTCGCCTGTTGCAGGGCGGCAGGGGGATGAAGTTTACACACCCTTGTGGTCTACGGCTGTGATTGCTGGATGCGGACGGATGTTTTTGCCGAATTCCCCCTTCAGCAAGCACGAATACAGTGTTTTCAGAGGTGTTCTTTACACTGACGCGCATTCATCGTCTGGCTGATGCCGGGCGACTTCTTTTCACCGGAGAGAAACGAGGAATCCATGAAGGTTCTTGTAGCTGTCAAACGTGTGGTCGACTACAACGTCAAGGTTCGCGTCAAAGCGGATAACTCCGGCGTTGATCTGGCCAACGTCAAAATGTCGATGAACCCTTTCTGCGAAATCGCCGTGGAAGAGGCCGTCCGCCTGAAAGAGAAAGGCGTAGCGACCGAGATCGTCGTCGTTTCCATCGGCCCGACCACCGCCCAGGAGCAACTGCGTACCGCGCTGGCTCTGGGTGCTGACCGCGCCATCCTCGTTGAATCCGCCGACGAACTGAATTCCCTGGCCGTGGCCAAGCTGCTCAAGGCCGTGGTCGACAAGGAACAGCCGCAGCTGGTGATCCTGGGCAAGCAAGCCATCGACAGTGACAACAACCAGACTGGCCAGATGCTGGCAGCCCTGAGCGGTTACGCTCAAGGCACCTTCGCGTCGAAAGTCGAAGTGTCGGGTGACAAGGTTGCCGTGACCCGCGAAATCGACGGTGGCCTGCAGACCGTTTCCCTGAGCCTGCCGGCGATCGTGACCACGGACCTGCGTCTGAACGAGCCACGCTACGCCTCGCTGCCGAACATCATGAAAGCCAAGAAGAAGCCTCTCGAAGTGCTGACTCCTGACGCTCTGGGTGTTTCCACCGCTTCCACCACCAAGACCCTGAAAGTCGAAGCGCCTGCTGCCCGCAGCGCGGGCATCAAGGTCAAGTCGGTGGCTGAACTGGTCGAGAAACTGAAAAACGAAGCGAAGGTGATCTAACGATGACTATCCTGGTAATCGCTGAACACGACGGCAAAACACTGGCTCCGGCCACTCTGAATACCGTGGCTGCTGCCGTTAAGATCGGTGGCGACATCAATGTATTGGTAGCTGGCGCCGGTGTGGCTGCCGTGGCCGATGCGGCTGCAAAAATCGCTGGCGTGGCCAAAGTACTGCTGGCTGACAATGCCGCTTATGCTCATCAACTGCCGGAGAACATTGCTCCGCTGGTCGTAGAGCTGGGTGCCGGTTACAGCCACATCCTGGCTGCTGCCACCTCCAACGGCAAAAACATCCTGCCGCGGGTTGCTGCGCAGCTGGACGTTGACCAGATCTCCGAGATCATCTCGGTCGAGAGCGCCGATACCTTCAAGCGCCCGATCTATGCCGGTAACGCCATTGCCACCGTACAGTCCTCGGCTGCGGTCAAGGTCATCACCGTGCGTGCCACCGGTTTCGACCCGGTTGCCGCTGAAGGTGGTTCGGCTGCGGTTGAAACCGTTGCGGCTGCTCACGATGCAGGCAAATCCTCCTTCGTTGGTGAAGAGCTGGCCAAGTCCGATCGCCCAGAGCTGACCGCTGCCAAGATCGTCGTTTCCGGCGGCCGCGGCATGCAGAACGGCGACAACTTCAAGCACCTGTACGCCCTGGCGGACAAGCTCGGTGCAGCCGTCGGCGCCTCCCGCGCTGCAGTCGACGCCGGTTTCGTACCGAATGACATGCAGGTTGGCCAGACCGGCAAGATCGTCGCGCCACAGCTGTACATTGCCGTCGGTATCTCCGGCGCGATCCAGCATTTGGCCGGTATGAAAGACTCCAAGGTGATCGTTGCGATCAACAAGGACGAAGAAGCACCGATCTTCCAGGTGGCTGACTATGGCCTGGTGGCTGACCTGTTCGAAGCTGTGCCTGAGTTGGAAAAGCTGGTTTAAGCCCGGCTTTTTGAATCCAGCCTGATTTCTGGCTGGAACGCGATTCTGCAGGAGCCGCCTTGTTGGCGATCGGGTGCGTCGCGCTCGCAATAGCGTCGGCAAGCCGGCTCCTGCAACATCCGGTGTTTACTGAAAAACCCGTTCTTTTGGGGGACGTGGAATCCGTGGCTTGTCGCGAGGTCCCATGTTTCTCGGGAGCGGGTTTTTTATTGCGTTAAATAAAGGAAGGATTTCATGGGCCAGGTAAAGCCGTTGTCAGCGCTGATACTGGGGCTGGCATTGTTGCCGTCATTGGTGTTCGCGGCAGGCAAGTGCGAGCGGCTGATCGTCACAGGCAGTCCGGATGCACCCCCCTATTTATGGCGGGACCCCGCAGACCCTAAGCGTCTGATCGGCGCCAATGCCGATATCCTCAAGCAGGTGGCGGGGGAGCTGGGCATCAAGGTTGAGCTTCTATACGGAGGTAAACGCAGTCAGGCCCTGGATGAGGTGCGCAGCGGACGTATGGACCTGCTGGCCGATGCGCCTTTGAATGTAGAGCAACTGGAAGCCCTGGATTACATCCATCCACCCATCATGCGTAACGAAATCATGGTCTGGACGCGCAGGACGCAGGCGGCGCCGTTCAACCTGCTGATCGATCTCAAGGGTCATCCCGGAGCGATTTCGGAGAAGACCCGCCTGACTCGTTCTTTTGAAGGCTCGGCGCAGGAGCATCTGACTCTCGAGCGTGTGCCAAATCTGGCCCAGGCTTTCCAGAAACTGATGCTGGGCCAGGTCGAATACGTCCTCGCCGGGCACTACGCAGGGATGGCGTTGAGCCAGACTCTGGGCTTTGCCAACGACTTGATGCCCCAGCCATTGCCCCTGGACAAGCCCGGTTTTTATCTGGCGCTGTCGTTCAATTCACCCTGCAACGACCCCTGGTTACGCGGACAGTTGGCGAAAAAGATGACAGAATCCTCCGCCTCCGGGCTGTCGGACGAGGCGGTCAAGCGCAATCTTGACCTCTGGAAAGCTCATCTGCAGCAATCCGGCAGCACCAGTGTCCTGAACAAGTAGGAATGTTTTTGTGAGTATCCGTCCTCTATTCGCCGCCCTGGCAGTGGCCAGCCTGGCCGGTTGTGCCAGCGATCCGGCGCCCACCGAACAACTGAAATTGACTGAGCAGGCCATCGAGCAGGCCAAGGCCGTCGGTGCCGCCGATGATGAAGCCGATATGCAGATGGCCCAGGCCAAATACGCTCAGGCGCGTTCCGCGATGCTCGGCAAATCCTACAAGGATGCACGCATGCAGGCCGAAGAGGCCGAGCTGGATGCGCGCCTGGCCGAGGCCAAAGTGCTGGTGACCAAGAGCGAAGAGCAGTTGCATCAGCTCGATACCCGTCTCAATCGCCTGCATAAACAGCTGGGGACTGCGCAATGAGCCGCCTTCCCCGGTTAATCAGTGTGTGTGTATTGTTGGGTTCGGCAGGACTGTACGGGTGTGCCGGGCATCGAGACAGCGATGAGGCCTTGCGCCAGGCCAGTGCCGACTTTCAGAAAGTCAAAGAAGACCCGGATGTACTGCGCAGCGCACCCAGGGATGTGATCCGTGCCGGAGAATTGCTCGGACGTGCCGATCGTCTTTCCGGCTATATGGGCAGCAGTGCTGATGTCAGTCACTACGCCTATCTGAGCAGCCGCTACAGTGCCATTGCCCGGGAGCACAGTCAGCTGATGCTCAATCAAGAAGCCCTGGCCAGGCAGGAGCTCGAACGCCAGCGCCTGCAACTGGCTTTGCGTGAAGCCAAACTGGCCAGCGCCCAACGCCAGGGCCAGTGGCTGGAGGATCAGATTGTCGCCCTCGCCACGACCCAGACCGATCGCGGGCTGGTTCTGACCCTTGGCGATACGCTCTTCGATACCGGCCAGGCGGAGCTGAAGCCATCGGCCAACCGTACTGTGCTGAAACTGGTGCAGTTCCTTCAGCTCAATCCGGCGCGAGTGGTTCGCATCGAGG
The DNA here is from genome assembly GCF_047303955.1 of Pseudomonas sp. Pseusp88. NCBI lineage: Bacteria > Pseudomonadati > Pseudomonadota > Gammaproteobacteria > Pseudomonadales > Pseudomonadaceae > Pseudomonas > Pseudomonas sp. Pseusp88. Next base: position 27,860 of record NZ_JBGLYM010000027.1, read on the forward strand.
GCTACACCGACAGCACTGGCGACAAGCAGGAGAACCTGCAACTGTCCAAGGATCGCGCCCAGGCCGTTGCCGATGTGCTGACTGACCTCGGCATCGCTGAAAAGCGTATTCAGGTCGAAGGTTATGGTGATGAATTTGCCGTGGCTGCGAACACTTCCGAGCGTGGCCGGGCCATGAATCGCCGGGTCGAAATCGTTTTTTCTGACGAAAAGGGCCATCTGGGCACTGCTCGCTGAAAAAAAATCAAAAAAATCCCGATTGCGGACGCGTGGTCGGGATTTTTTATGCGCAAACACCCTGCACATTGGCGCTTTTGCCATAAATTATTTTTCTTCAATACGCAATAGTGCTAGCCCTGCGTCAAACTGTCCCAGTACACTTCCAGAATAATGAGGTAAATTACCGACTGTTTTCATTTTGAAAACCTGCTGTCGGCAAGGATCGAGGCCAGGATCATGACCAATCTTTTGCTCTATCAACGTATAGCCCAGCAGTTGGCTGAGGACATTCGTCGAGGTGTTTATCAGCCCGGTGAACGCGTACCTTCGGTACGCAAAATGAGTTCGCAGCTTAATGTCAGCCATGCGACCGTATTGCAGGCCTACGCCAACCTGGAAGATCAGGGGCTGATCCGGGCGCGGCCGCAGTCGGGTTACTACGTGCACCAGACTCCCGCGCTGACGGCGCCGACCCCCGATATTGCGCGGGTCGAGCGGCCTGGGCTGGTTACCCGCAGCAGCATTATCCAACAGGTGCTGATGGAGTCCCGGCGGGAAGGGGTGTTTCCCCTGGGTGCTGCCGTACCCCACGTCGACTACCTGCCGGTGCGAGCCTTGCACCAGCAGATCGCCAAAGTCACTCGTTTCCACAGCTCGCGGGCGTTCAGCTACATGTTCAGCCCCGGTTTTGAGCCGTTGCGTCGTCAGGTTGCCATTCGCATGCGGGATGCCGGCGTGGTGGTCGATCCGTCAGAAGTAGTCATCACCCATGGTTGCGTCGACGGGCTGCAGATGTCGCTAAGGGTCCTGACCCGTCCGGGCGACCTGATTGCAGCGGAGTCGCCGACTTATTACGGCCTGCTGCAACTGGCTGATCTGCTGGGCCTGAAAGTCATCGAGATCCCCAGTGACCCAGTCACCGGTATCAGCCTGGAAGCCCTGCAGCTGGCGGCCAATCAGTGGTCGATCAAGACCCTGGTGCTGACCTCGCGCCTGAGCAATCCCTTGGGCAGTACCATGCCGGAAGAGCGGCAGAAACACTTGCTGCGCCTGGCTTCGGACTTCGATATCCAGATTGTCGAGGACGATATCTACGGCGAGCTGATGTTCGAGCAGGGCCGTACCAAGTCGTTGAAATCCTTTGATCGCCTTGGCCGGGTGATCTACTGCTCCAGCTTCACCAAGACCCTGTCACCCGGCGTGCGTATCGGCTGGATGATTCCTGGCAAGTATCAGGCGGACATCCAGCGCCTGCAGACCTTCACTACGCATTCCGCCTGTAGCGTGACCCAGATGGGGGTAGCGGCCTACCTTGAGAATGGCGGTTACGACAGGCATCTGCGCTTTATCCGTCAGGAATACAGAAAGAATCTCAGTGCGTTCCAGTTGGGTGTGCAGCAGCACTTTCCCGAAGGTACGCAGATGAGCAGGCCTCTGGGCGGCTTTATCCTCTGGGTCAGCCTGCCGGGGCGAGTCAATACCCAGGAGTTGCATGTCCGGGCGCTGGAGCAGGGCATCAGTATTGCGCCGGGGCTGATCTTCAGTAATACCGAGCAGTTCAATCACTGCATTCGCCTCAATTGCGGCATCCCTTGGAATCGCGAGGCAGACCGTGCGCTGATGACGCTGGGGATGCTGGCCAAGCAGCTTTGTCACGAAGCTGCACACCCTTATTGATCTTATTCAGCGGCGTGCGGTCACTATCTTTACAGATCGTTTTTCTTTGTGTCTTGTCAGCTGGCCTTCAACAGGCCAGCATATGGCCCTCTGCCGTTGTCAGTTCTGCTTATGAATGTTTACCGTTTTGCTGCATTGCTGGTCATCGTTCTGCTGAGCGCCTGTGACGCTCAGCAACCCCCTGTGCCCAAGCCAAAGACTGAAACCCCCGCCAGTGCGCCTCAGGCCGCCGTCGAGGCGCCTGCGGCTCCCGCGCCAGCTGTGCCTGCGCAACCGCTGGCACCTGTCCCTGTGGCGCCGGTGGTCAAGGCCGAGGTCGAGCAGACGCCCGTGGCCAAGGTGGCGCCTTCGATGCCGGACCAGGAGCCTGTGCATGAGCTCAAGCCCAATGTGCCAGTGGTTCCGGTAGTGGCGAGCAAGCCCGCTGCCCCAGGCAAGGTATCGCCGGTCAAGGAAGCCCAGGTCAAGGCTGATGCACTCAAGTTGCCGACCCCCAAGGCTACTTCAGAGGTCTCCAGGGCCACCCTCAAGCGTGAGCCAGTGGTCAACAAAAGCAAGCCAGCCAGAGAGGTGGTCAAGGACACGCGCCTGAGCCAGCCCAAGCTGGACCTGAGCCTGCCGCCGGAACTGGTGCAGCAGATGACCCCGCCCAAAGGCGTCATCACCGCGCCGCACAAGCCGATCCTGCCGCCGATGTTCAGTACCAAGGATGCCAGCGACAGAGAGGCCTTCCAGCTCAACGGACGCCTGTTGAGCAATGAGCTGCAGCTGCAGCAGCGCAATAACGATCGCCGTGAGATAGAAGGGGCGGCGCTGGATTTCAAGTTCAAGCAGTAATGCTTGCGCAGGTCATCGGGCTGTTTTCAAACGGCCGTTTTAGCGAGTAATATCCTGCGTCTCGTCTTTTTCAATGAAGGTTTGCGTCATGGACTGCCGTTCGGGGTGTGGTGCCTGCTGCATCGCGCCCTCCATCACTTCGCCCATTCCCGGGATGCCAAATGGCAAGCCCGCTGGAGAACGTTGCCTGCATCTGTCGGTCGAACTGCTGTGCAATTTGTTCGGCAAGCCCGAGCGCCCGGCGGTCTGCGGGCGTTTTGTCGCGGCCGAGGATGTCTGTGGCAACAGTCAGGCTGATGCCATTCGTTTGATCGGTTGGTGGGAGAAGGCCACGGCAGTTGCCTGAGAAACACATTTCGCCGGAATTGATTGGCTGGAACTTCGACAATAAGGAATAAAACAATGGGTTCGCTGCATCGAATAGCGCTGGTCTGCGGTCTGACTGTAATGGTGGCCGGGGTGGTTCAGGCCGAAGACTGGCAGGTGGCCAAGGACGAAGACGGGATCAAGGTGTCACTGAGTGATGTGGCCGGTTCCAAATACAAGGCTTATCGTGGTGAAACGGTAATCAACGCCAGCATGGCCAAGGTGCGCAGCTTTCAGGAGGACGTCGCCGGTGCCTGCAAGTGGATTCACGAGTGCAAGATGCAGAAGGCGCTCAAGCAGGATGGCGACAAGGTCTGGACCTACACCCAATTCAATACGCCATGGCCGGTGACGCCGCGTGATTCGGTGTTGATGGTGACCAGTGTCAATGGTGCCGATGGCAGCCTGACCCGCAAGCTGGAAGGGCAGCCCAGGTACATTCCCGAGGAGTCGGGTTTCGTGCGCGTAGCGGCTGTGGACGGCTTCTGGAAGTTCGTGCCCAAGGGCCCGAACCAGACGGCAGTGACCTATCAGGTGCACACCGAGCCGGGCGGCAGCGTGCCGTCCTGGCTGGCCAACAAATTCGTCGTGGATGCGCCGTTCAATACGTTGAAGGCGTTGAAGGAAGTGGCTGAGAAGTAGGGTTTGTGTGCTGATCAATAAAAAGGGCTGCCAATCGGCAGCCCTTTTTTGTGCTTGTTCAGGCGCTTACTTGCGCTTGTCCAGTGGCACGATGTCGCGAGGCTCGTAGCCGGTGTACAGCTGGCGTGGACGGCCAATCTTGTACGGGCTGGAGAGCATTTCCTTCCAGTGGGAGATCCAGCCGACGGTCCGCGCCAGGGCGAAGATCACGGTGAACATGCTGGTTGGAATGCCGATCGCCTTGAGGATGATCCCCGAGTAGAAGTCGACGTTCGGGTACAGCGAGCGCTCGATGAAGTAAGGATCGGTCAGGGCGATCTCTTCCAGGCGCATCGCCAGTTCCAGTTGCGGATCGTTGTTGATGCCCAGCTCGCGCAGGACTTCGTCGCAGGTCTGCTTCATCACGGTGGCGCGCGGGTCGCGGTTTTTGTAGACGCGGTGACCGAAGCCCATGAGCTTGAACGGATCGTTCTTGTCCTTGGCCTTGGCGATGAACTTGTCGATGTTGGACACATCGCCGATTTCATCGAGCATGGTCAGCACGGCTTCGTTGGCGCCGCCGTGTGCCGGACCCCACAGCGCGGCGATGCCGGCTGCGATGCAGGCGAACGGGTTGGCGCCCGAGGAGCCGGCCATGCGCACGGTGGACGTCGAGGCGTTCTGTTCGTGGTCGGCGTGGAGGATGAAGATCTTGTCCATCGCGCTGGCCAGTACCGGGCTGATCGGTTTGATCTCGCACGGGGTGTTGAACATCATGTGCAGGAAGTTCTCGGCGTAGCTCAGGTCGTTGCGCGGGTACATCATGGGCTGGCCCATGGAGTACTTGTAGACCATCGCGGCCAGGGTCGGCATCTTGGCGACCAGGCGGATCGCGGAGATTTCCCGGTGCTGCGGGTTATTGATGTCCAGCGAGTCGTGGTAGAACGCCGACAGGGCGCCTACAACACCGCACATCACGGCCATCGGGTGGGCATCGCGACGGAAGCCGTTGAAGAAGGTCTTCAACTGCTCGTGCACCATGGTGTGGTTTTTCACGGTGACGACGAATTGTGCCTTCTGCTCGGCGTTTGGCAGTTCGCCATTGAGCAGCAGGTAGCAGGTTTCCAGGTAGTCGGACTGGTCGGCCAGCTGTTCGATCGGGTAGCCGCGATGCAGCAGGATGCCTTTGTCACCATCGATATAGGTGATTTTCGACTCGCAAGAGGCGGTCGACATGAAACCGGGGTCGAATGTGAAGCGGCCGGTGGCGGTAAGACCGCGTACGTCGATTACGTCGGGACCTACGGTGCCGGTCAGAATGGGCAGCTCGACGGGGGCAGCGCCCTCGATGATCAACTGCGCTTTTTTGTCAGCCATATGGCCTCCTATTTATGCTTCAAATCATCAGACAGACCCCCCACGCAGGGCCCGCATCACTATAGTGAGATAAATCCTAAAGTCAATTTGCTTAAAGTCTTGCTGTAGAAGGCTTTGAAGCCCTGTTTTTGTCGAATTTCCCTGCCATTTACGCCTTTTGTCCCGCTAATGCAATCCGCTATTAGGGGGAGGCCTGCGCGTTGTCATTAGTTGGCTAACTGTCTATACTCGCCGTCCGACCGCCAGTGGCTTTTGGGCCTGTTTTACTGGGGGTCGTCACTCCCTGGGTGGTGGGTACCTGACCAGTGCACTTCCCAACAACTTGCCCTGATTGTTAGGGGCTCTTCAGTGTGAAAAAAAGCCGTGAAAAGCCAACGACCTGTAAACCTAGACCTAAGGACCATCAAACTCCCCATCACCGGCGTAACGTCATTTCTTCATCGCGTTTCCGGCATCATTCTCTTCCTGGGCCTTGCCATCATGCTTTACGCATTGAGCAAGTCGCTGGGTTCCGAGGAAGGTTTCGGCGAGGTGAAGGCATGCTTGACCAGCCCTCTGGCCAAGTTCGTTGTGTGGGGTCTCCTGTCCTCCTTGCTGTATCACCTGGTGGCGGGCATTCGTCACCTGATCATGGATGCGGGTGTCGGTGAGACGCTGGAAGGCGGACGACTGGGCTCGAAAATCATCATCGCCGTTTCCCTGGTGCTGATCGTTCTGGCAGGAGTTTGGATATGGTAACCAGCGTTACGAACCTCTCGCGTTCGGGCCTCTACGACTGGATGGCGCAACGCGTCTCCGCTGTCGTGCTCGCGGCTTATTTCATTTTCCTGATCGGATACGTGGTCGCGCACCCTGGCATCGACTATGCCCAGTGGCACGGCCTGTACTCCCATACTGCAATGCGCATCTTCAGCCTGCTGGCTCTGGTCGCTCTGGGCGCTCACGCCTGGGTCGGCATGTGGACCATCGCGACCGACTACCTGACGCCGATGGCGCTGGGCAAGTCCGCGACTGCTGTGCGTTTCCTGTTCCAGGCTGTTTGCGGCGTTGCGATGTTCGCTTACTTCGTCTGGGGTGTGCAGATTCTTTGGGGTATCTGATTCATGGCTAGCATAAATACACTTTCATTCGACGCCATCATCATTGGCGGCGGCGGCGCTGGCATGCGCGCAGCACTGCAACTGGCTGAAGGCGGACACAAGACTGCCGTAGTCACCAAGGTGTTCCCGACCCGTTCCCACACGGTATCCGCCCAGGGTGGCATCACCTGCGCCATCGCTTCGGCCGATCCGAACGATGACTGGCGCTGGCACATGTACGATACCGTCAAGGGTTCCGACTACATCGGTGACCAGGACGCTATCGAATACATGTGTCAGGAAGGCCCGGCTGCGGTCTTCGAGCTGGACCACATGGGCCTGCCGTTCTCGCGCACTGAAACCGGTCGTATCTATCAGCGTCCGTTCGGTGGCCAGTCCAAGGACTTCGGTAAAGGCGGCCAGGCTGCACGTACCTGCGCAGCGTCCGACCGTACCGGTCACGCACTGCTGCACACGCTGTATCAGGGCAACCTGAAGGCAGGCACCACCTTCCTCAACGAGTACTACGCAGTAGATCTGGTGAAGAACCAGGACGGCGCATTCGTTGGCGTGATCGCGATCTGCATCGAAACCGGCGAAACCATGTACATCAAGGCCAAGGCCACTGTACTGGCGACCGGCGGCGCGGGCCGTATCTACGCATCCACCACCAACGCCCTGATCAATACCGGTGACGGCATCGGCATGGCCCTGCGTGCCGGTGTACCTGTTCAGGACATCGAAATGTGGCAGTTCCACCCGACCGGCATCGCCGGCGCCGGTGTACTGGTTACCGAAGGTTGCCGTGGTGAAGGCGGTTACCTGATCAACAAGCATGGCGAGCGTTTCATGGAGCGTTATGCTCCGAACGCGAAAGACCTCGCAGGTCGTGACGTTGTTGCTCGCTCGATGGTTAAGGAAATCATCGCCGGCAACGGTTGCGGTCCTAACGGCGACCACGTGATGCTGAAACTCGATCACCTGGGCGAAGAAGTGCTGCACAGCCGTCTGCCAGGCATCTGCGAACTGTCCAAGACCTTCGCTCACGTTGACCCGGTTGTCGCACCGGTACCGGTAGTTCCAACCTGCCACTACATGATGGGCGGCGTCGCCACCAACATCCACGGCCAGGCCATGACTCAGGACGCCAATGGCGTTGACCAGATCATCCCTGGTCTGTTCGCGGTAGGTGAAGTGGCCTGCGTATCGGTTCACGGTGCCAACCGTCTGGGCGGCAACTCGCTGCTCGACCTGGTGGTGTTCGGCCGCGCGGCCGGCCTGCACCTGGAAAAAGCTCTGACCGACGGCGTCGAATACGCTGATGCCAGCAACACTGACATCGAAGCTGCCCTGAGCCGTCTGAACAGCCTCAACGAGCGCACTGAAGGCGAAGACGTCGCCAGCCTGCGTCGCGAGCTGCAAAACTGCATGCAGAACTACTTCGGTGTGTTCCGTACCGGCGAATACATGCAGAAAGGCATTGCCCAACTGGCCGATCTGCGCGTTCGCATTGCAAACGTCAAGATCAACGACAAGTCCCAGGGCTTCAACACCGCGCGTATCGAAGCGCTGGAGCTGCAGAACCTGCTGGAAGTTGCCGAAGCCACTGCGGTCGCTGCTGAAGTGCGCAAAGAGTCCCGCGGTGCTCACGCTCGTGAAGACTTCGAAGACCGTGACGACGAAAACTGGCTGTGCCACACCCTGTACTTCCCAGGCGAGAAGCGGGTTACCAAACGTGCAGTCAACTTTGCGCCGAAGACTGTACCGGCGTTTGAACCGAAAATTCGGACCTACTAAGGGTGGCTGCTATGTTGAAAGTCGAAGTTTATCGTTACAACCCCGACAGCGACTCGGCGCCTAAAACCCAGGTGTTCGACGTTGATACCGGTGGCAAGGACCTGATGGTTCTGGACGTACTGGCCCTGATCAAGGAACAGGACGAAGGTTTCTCCTATCGTCGCTCCTGCCGTGAAGGCGTGTGCGGTTCCGACGGCATGAACATCAACGGCAAGAACGGCCTGGCGTGCATCACGCCGCTGTCCGCCGTGGTCAAGAACAACAAGCTGGTGGTGCGTCCGCTGCCTGGTTTGCCGGTTATTCGTGACCTGGTCGTCGATATGAGCATCTTCTACAAGCAGTACGAGAAGGTGAAGCCATATTTGCTGAACGACACTCCGGCTCCGGCCATCGAGCGTCTGCAAACTCCGGAAGAGCGCGAGAAGCTCGATGGTCTGTACGAGTGCATCCTGTGCGCCTGCTGCTCGACTTCGTGCCCGTCCTTCTGGTGGAACCCGGACAAGTTCCTCGGTCCAGCTGCACTGCTGCAAGCCTACCGTTTCCTGGCTGACAGCCGTGACAACAAGACCGCCGAGCGTCTGGCTTCCCTGGACGATCCGTTCAGCGTGTTCCGTTGCCGCGGGATCATGAACTGCGTAAACGTTTGCCCCAAGGGTCTGAACCCTACCAAGGCAATCGGCCATATCCGCAACATGCTCCTGCAAAGTGGCGTCTGATTCAGATTCAACCGTTGCACCGTAAACCGCTGTACCTGTAACTCCTGTGGCGCAGGCACGAGCCGGCGCCACAGTATTAACTTGAGCAGTAGCTCACAAAGCTGCGGCTCTTATTTGACGTAATTGAGACCAGCAGGGGCATCCGGGCTGGTACCCGGACTATCTGCGTGATTCCTTTCAGCTTGATTTTTCGAGGCTGCGGGGCGTTTTCGCCGGTGGTGTCCCCTAACCGAGGGTGACCAAGCATGCAAGAAAGCGTGATGCAGCGCATGTGGAACAGTGCCCACCTTTCCGGTGGTAACGCTGCCTATGTGGAAGAGCTCTACGAGCTCTACCTGCACGACCCTAACGCTGTGCCAGAAGAGTGGCGCACCTACTTTCAGAAGCTGCCAGCTGACGGCAGTTCTGCCACCGATGTATCGCACTCGACGATTCGCGATCATTTCGTGTTGCTGGCGAAAAACCAGCGCCGCGCTCAACCGGTATCGGCCGGGAGCGTGAGCAGCGAACACGAGAAGAAGCAGGTCGAAGTCCTGCGTTTGATCCAGGCTTACCGTATGCGTGGCCATCAAGGCGCCAAGCTCGACCCGTTGGGTCTGTGGCAGCGTCCTGTGCCCGCCGACCTGTCGATCAACCACTACGGTTTGACCAACGCCGACCTGGACACCACCTTCCGCGCGGGTGACTTGTTCATCGGCAAGGAAGAAACCAGCCTACGCGAAATTCTCGAAGCGTTGCAGCAGACATATTGCCGCACCATCGGCGCCGAATTCACCCACATCGTCGATTCCGAGCAGCGCAACTGGTTCATGCAGCGCCTCGAAAGCGTGCGTGGGCGTCCTGCGTTCTCCGCCGACATCCAGGCTCACCTGCTGGAGCGTGTCACCGCTGCCGAAGGCCTGGAAAAATACCTGGGCACCAAGTACCCGGGCACCAAGCGTTTCGGTCTGGAAGGTGGCGAAAGCCTGATCCCGATGCTCGACGAGCTGATCCAGCGTTCCGGTTCCTACGGCACCAAGGAAGTCGTCATCGGCATGGCCCACCGCGGTCGTCTGAACGTTCTGGTCAACACCTTCGGCAAGAACCCGCGCGAGCTGTTCGACGAGTTCGAAGGCAAGAAGAAGGTCGAGCTGGGTTCCGGTGACGTCAAATACCACCAGGGCTTCTCGTCCAACGTCATGACCGCAGGCGGTGAAGTCCACCTGGCCATGGCGTTCAACCCGTCTCACCTGGAGATCGTTTCTCCGGTGGTCGAAGGTTCGGTACGTGCCCGTCAGGATCGTCGTAACGACTCCGTTGGCGACAAGGTGCTGCCGATCTCCCTGCACGGTGATGCGGCCTTCGCAGGCCAGGGTGTGGTTCTGGAAACTTTCCAGATGTCCCAGACCCGCGGCTTCAAGACCGGCGGTACCGTACACATCGTCATCAACAACCAGGTCGGCTTCACCATCAGCAACCCGCTGGACGCGCGCTCTACCGAGTACGCCACCGACGTTGCCAAGATGATTCAGGCGCCGATTCTCCATGTGAATGGCGATGACCCTGAAGCCGTTGTTTTCGTGACCCAGCTGGCTATCGACTACCGCATGCAGTTCAAGCGTGACGTGGTGATCGACCTGGTCTGCTACCGTCGTCGCGGCCACAACGAAGCTGACGAACCAAGCGGCACCCAGCCGTTGATGTACCAGCAGATCACCAAGCAGCGCACCACCCGTGAGCTGTATGCCGAGGCACTGGTCAATTCCGGCGCTCTGACTGCCGAAGCCGCCCAGGCCCAGGTCGACGAGTACCGCAATGCCCTGGACAACGGCATGCACGTTGTGAAGAGCCTGGTCAAAGAGCCTAACAAGGAACTGTTCGTCGACTGGCGTCCATACCTGGGCCATGCCTGGACCGCGCGTCACGACACCAGCTTCGACCTCAAGACCCTGCAGGAACTGTCGGCCAAGCTGATGGAACTGCCGGAAGGCTTCGTGGTGCAGCGCCAGGTGCAGAAGATCTACGAAGACCGCCAGAAGATGCAAGCCGGTGGCCTGCCGATCAACTGGGGCTATGCCGAAACCATGGCGTACGCGACGCTGGCCTTCGAAGGCCATCCGATCCGTATGACTGGCCAGGACATTGGCCGCGGTACGTTCTCGCACCGTCATGCCGTTCTGCACAACCAGAAGGATGCCAGCACCTATATCCCTCTGCAAAACCTGTATGCCGGTCAGCCACGTTTCGACCTGTACGACTCCTTCCTCTCGGAAGAAGCGGTACTGGCCTTCGAATACGGCTACTCGACCACCTCGCCAAACGCGCTGGTGATCTGGGAAGCCCAGTTCGGTGACTTCGCCAACGGCGCCCAGGTCGTGATCGACCAGTTCATCACCAGTGGCGAGCACAAGTGGGGCCGTCTGTGCGGTCTGACCATGCTGCTGCCGCATGGTTATGAAGGTCAGGGTCCGGAGCACTCCTCCGCGCGTCTGGAGCGTTACCTGCAACTGTGTGCCGAGCACAACATCCAGGTATGCGTACCGACCACCCCGGCGCAGATCTACCATCTGCTGCGTCGCCAGGTGATTCGTCCGCTGCGCAAGCCGCTGGTTGTTCTGACTCCGAAGTCGTTGCTGCGTCACAAACTGGCAATCTCGACCCTGGAAGATCTGGCCCATGGTTCATTCCAGACGGTCATTCCGGAAATCGATACTCTCGATGCCGCCAAGGTGACTCGCCTGGTTCTGTGCAGTGGCAAGGTTTACTACGACCTGCTGGAAAAACGTCGTGCCGAAGGCCGCGAAGATATCGCCATCGTGCGTATCGAGCAGCTGTATCCGTTCCCGGAAGACGACCTGATGGAAGCCATCGCTCCGTACGGCAACCTGACCCATGTGGTCTGGTGTCAGGAAGAGCCGATGAACCAGGGCGCCTGGTACAGCAGTCAGCATCACCTGCGTCGCAGCATTGGCAACCACAACCGCAACCTCGTTCTCGAGTATGCCGGTCGTGATGCTTCTGCAGCACCCGCTTGTGGTTATGCATCGATGCACGCCGAGCAGCAGGAAAAACTGCTGCAAGATGCCTTCACTGTTTAACGCCTTCGCGCATTAGAAACCGAATTAAGGAATTACAGATAATGGCTATCGAGATCAAAGCCCCCTCTTTCCCGGAATCCGTTGCCGACGGCACCATTTCCACCTGGCACAAAAAGCCGGGCGAGGCGGTCAAGCGTGATGAACTGCTGGTCGACATCGAGACCGACAAGGTAGTCCTCGAAGTACTGGCCGAAGCTGACGGCGTACTGGCATCGATCGTGAAAGGCGAGGGCGAAACCGTCCTGTCCAACGAACTGATCGCTACCCTGGATGCTGGCGGTACCGCATCGGCTGCTCCTGCTGCCGCTGCTGCTCCAGCAGCTGCTGCTGCGCCGGCCCAGGCGGCTGCCGCACCTGCCGCTGCTGACGACGACGCTGTCGCCGCTCCTGCTGCCCGCAAGCTGGCTGAAGAAAATGGCATCAACCTGGCCAGCGTCAAGGGCACCGGTAAAGATGGCCGCGTCACCAAGGAAGACGTGGTAGCCGCCGTTGAAGCGAAGAAATCCGCTCCAGCTGCCGCTCCTGCCGCCAAGCCAGCCGCTGCTGCCGCTGCTCCTGTGTTCGCCGCTGGCGACCGCACCGAGAAGCGCGTGCCGATGACCCGCGTTCGCGCCACCGTGGCCAAGCGCCTGGTTGAAGCTCAGTCGAACATGGCGATGCTGACCACCTTCAACGAAGTGGACATGACCGAAGTCATGGCTCTGCGTTCGAAGTACAAGGACCTGTTCGAGAAGAGCCATAACGGTGTGCGTCTGGGCTTCATGTCGTTCTTCGTCAAGGCTGCTACCGAAGCGCTGAAACGCTTCCCTGCGGTCAACGCGTCGATCGACGGTTCCGATATCGTCTACCACGGCTACGCTGACATCGGTGTTGCAGTTTCCAGTGACCGTGGCCTGGTGGTTCCGGTTCTGCGTAATGCCGAGCAGATGAGCCTGGCTGAAATCGAAGGCGGCATCGCTGCTTACGGCAAGAAAGCCCGCGACGGCAAGCTGTCCATCGACGAGATGACCGGTGGTACCTTCACCATCACCAACGGTGGTACTTTCGGTTCGATGATGTCGACTCCGATCGTCAACCCGCCTCAAGCGGCCATCCTGGGCATGCACAACATCCTGCAGCGTCCTATGGCGATCAACGGTCAGGTTGTTATCCGTCCTATGATGTATCTGGCTCTGTCCTACGATCACCGTCTGATCGATGGCAAAGAAGCCGTGACCTTCCTGGTTACCATCAAGAACCTGCTGGAAGATCCGGCTCGTCTGCTGCTGGATATCTGATGGGGCAGCTCCGGGCTGCAAGCTACGAGCTGCGAGTAAAGCAGCTCGGCGCTGGGGCCCGGGTCGTCGCAACACCTTAATGAACAGGCTGCAACGTTCGTCTGTAGAGCATCACAGGCACGTTTGCAGCTTGCAGCTTGAAGCTAGCAGCTCAAAGAGGAACTCTTTTTTATGTCCCAGAAATTCGACGTAGTAGTGATTGGCGCTGGCCCTGGCGGTTATGTCGCCGCGATCAAGGCTGCACAACTTGGTCTGAAGACTGCCTGCATCGAGAAGTATCAGGACAAGGAGGGCAAGCTGGCCCTGGGCGGTACTTGCCTGAACGTAGGTTGCATTCCATCCAAGGCGTTGCTGGACAGCTCCTGGAAGTTCTACGAAGCCAAGAACGGTTTCGCGGTACACGGTATCTCCACTTCCGAAGTGAAGATGGACGTGGCTGCAATGGTTGGCCGCAAGTCCCAGATCGTCAAGGGCCTGACCGGCGGCGTTGCCAGCCTGTTCAAGGCCAACGGCGTCACTTCCCTGCAAGGCCACGGCAAACTGCTGGCCGGCAAGAAAGTCGAGCTGACCAAGCCTGACGGCACCACCGAAGTCATCGAAGCCGACAACATCATCCTGGCTTCCGGCTCGCGTCCGATCGACATTCCACCGGCTCCGGTCGACCAGAACGTCATCGTCGACTCCACTGGCGCCCTGGAATTCCAGGCCGTGCCTGAGCGTCTGGGCGTTATCGGTGCTGGCGTTATCGGCCTGGAACTGGGTTCGGTGTGGTCGCGCCTGGGTTCCAAGGTGACCGTTCTGGAAGCTCTGGAGAAGTTCCTGCCAGCGGCTGACGAAGCCGTTGCCAAGGAAGCCCAGAAGACCTTCACCAAGCAGGGCCTGGACATCAAGCTGGGCGCTCGCGTTACCGGCTCGAAAGTCAACGGCAACGAAGTTGTCGTCAACTACACCGACAAAGACGGTGAGCAGAACATCACGTTCGACCGCCTGATCGTTGCTGTAGGCCGTCGTCCAGTGACAACTGACCTGCTGGCTGCCGATAGCGGCGTCGATATCGACGAGCGCGGCTTCATCTTCGTCAACGATCAGTGCGAGACCAGCGTTCCTGGCGTCTATGCGATTGGTGACGTGGTCCGTGGTCTGATGCTGGCACACAAAGCCTCGGAAGAAGGCATCATGGTGGTAGAGCGCATCAAGGGTCACAAGACCCAGATGAACTACGACCTGATCCCTTCGGTTATCTACACTCACCCGGAAATCGCGTGGGTCGGTAAAACCGAGCAGACCTTGAAGGCCGAAGGCGTTGAAGTTAACGTCGGTCAGTTCCCGTTCGCGGCCAGCGGCCGTGCAATGGCTGCCAACGACACTGGCGGTTTCGTCAAGGTCATCGCTGACGCCAAGACCGACCGTGTACTGGGTGTACATGTCATTGGTCCGGGCGCTGCGGAACTGGTTCAGCAGGGCGCGATCGGCATGGAGTTCGGCACCAGTGCCGAAGACATCGGCATGATGGTCTTCTCCCACCCGACACTGTCCGAAGCGCTGCACGAAGCAGCCCTGGCTGTGAATGGCGGTGCCATCCACATCCAGAACAAGAAAAAACGCTAAGAAAGAAAACCACGACGGACTGCCCGTCGTGAGCCTTGCGAGCAAGACTCACCGCGGAAGGTCCGTTGGACTCGACCTCCCGGTGATTGCAGGAACTTTCCGGCAATCACCGGGACAAGCGGTCACAGGTGGTGCGGCACCCACGATGTGCAGCACCGAATGCGCAGTACCTAACGAAGACGGTAATAAGCATGAATCTCCACGAGTATCAGGGTAAGCAGCTGTTTGCTGAATACGGCCTGCCAGTTTCCAAAGGCTACGCAGTCGACACCCCGGAAGCAGCAGCAGAAGCTTGCGACAAAATCGGCGGCAGCGAGTGGGTTGTCAAAGCCCAGGTTCACGCTGGTGGCCGCGGTAAAGCGGGCGGCGTCAAGCTGGTTCGCAGCAAAGAAGACGCTGCGGCTTTCGCTTCGCAGTGGCTGGGCAAGCGTCTGGTAACCTACCAGACTGACGCCAATGGCCAGCCAGTCACCAAGATCCTGGTTGAATCCTGCACCGACATCGCCAAAGAGCTGTATCTGGGCGCTGTTGTGGATCGTTCCAGCCGTCGTATCGTGTTCATGGCTTCCACCGAAGGTGGCGTGGACATCGAGAAGATCGCTCACGACACTCCTGAGAAGATTCTCAAGGCCACTATCGATCCACTGGTTGGCGCTCAGCCATTCCAGGGTCGCGACCTGGCGTTCCAACTGGGTCTGGAAGGCAAGCAAGTTGCCCAGTTCGCCAAGATCTTCGTTGGTCTGGCCAAACTGTTCCAGGATCACGATCTGGCCCTGCTGGAAGTGAACCCGCTGGTGATCAAGGCTGACGGCGATCTGCACTGCCTCGATGCCAAGATCAACATCGACGCCAACGCCATGTACCGTCAGCCCAAGCTGAAGACTTTCCACGATCCGTCGCAGGACGATCCGCGCGAAGCGCACGCTGCCAAGTTCGAACTGAACTACGTAGCCCTGGAAGGCAACATCGGCTGCATGGTCAACGGTGCCGGCCTGGCCATGGGTACCATGGACATCGTCAACCTGCACGGCGGCAAGCCAGCCAACTTCCTCGACGTAGGTGGTGGTGCTACCAAAGAGCGCGTGACCGAAGCCTTCAAGATCATCCTGTCCGACACCAACGTCGCTGCAGTACTGGTCAACATCTTCGGCGGTATCGTTCGTTGCGACATGATTGCCGAAGGCATCATTGGCGCAGTGAAAGAAGTCGGCGTGAAAATCCCGGTTGTTGTTCGCCTTGAAGGTAACAACGCTGAACTGGGCGCTAAAGTACTGGCAGAAAGCGGCTTGAACATCATCGCTGCTACCAGCCTGACCGACGCTGCTCAACAAGTCGTCAAAGCTGCGGAGGGCAAATAATGAGCGTCCTGATCAATAAAGACACCAAAGTTATCTGCCAGGGCTTCACCGGTTCGCAGGGTACTTTCCACTCCGAACAAGCCATTGCCTACGGCACCAAAATGGTTGGCGGCGTGACTCCAGGCAAAGGTGGCACTACTCACCTGAACCTGCCTGTGTTCAACACCGTTCGCGAAGCGGTAGAACAGACTGGCGCTACTGCCAGCGTGATCTACGTTCCGGCTCCTTTCTGCAAAGACTCGATCCTGGAAGCTGCCTTCGGCGGTATCAAACTGATCGTCTGCATCACCGAAGGTATTCCTACCCTCGACATGCTGGATGCCAAGGTCAAGTGCGACGAGCTGGGTGTTACCCTGATCGGCCCTAACTGCCCAGGCGTCATCACTCCGGGCGAGTGCAAGATCGGCATCATGCCAGGTCACATTCACTTGCCAGGCAAGGTCGGTATCGTGTCGCGTTCCGGCACCCTGACCTACGAAGCTGTGAAGCAGACTACTGACGCCGGTTTCGGCCAGTCGACCTGCGTCGGCATCGGCGGTGACCCGATCCCGGGCTCGAGCTTCATCGACATCCTGAAACTGTTCCAGGAAGACCCGAAGACCGAAGCGATCGTCATGATCGGTGAGATCGGCGGTTCGGCTGAAGAAGAAGCGGCTGCCTACATCAAGGCAAACGTGACCAAGCCAGTCGTTTCCTACATTGCTGGTGTGACTGCCCCTGCGGGCAAGCGCATGGGCCATGCGGGCGCAATCATCTCCGGCGGTAAAGGCACTGCAGACGAGAAATTCGCTGCTCTGCAAGACGCTGGCGTGAAAACCGTGCGTTCCCTGGCAGATATCGGCAAGGCCCTGGCCGAGCTGACCGGTTGGGCTGTCAAGTAAGCTCCGGCTGACTGACTCGCAACCAGCAAAGGCCACCTTCGGGTGGCCTTTGTGCTTTCCGGGCCTTGAAATGCATTGCGTCTCTGTGGGACCTGCTTTAGCCGGGAAGAAGCCGTTACAGGCTGGGCATTCATGATCTGGCGCGACGCCTTACCGGCTAAAGCCGGTCCCAGACAGGTCACCTTCATTTAAATTGGCAGCTCATGGGCCGAGACCCTGTTCTCCTTTTGCGCATCCCGCCACCCGCAGCCCTGCGGCTTCATGTTAATACCTGACACAGATACCTCGCCCATCAGGAGGAACCCGTGTCCGGTCTCATCCAGTTGCAAGCTTTCGTCAACGCCCATCCGCCCCATCCCGACAATCAGCGCCCGACAGCCGCCCAGCTGGCCCGTTATGCCGAGCTACTGCCAGCCCCATTGCTGGAGCTCTGGCGCGAGCACGGGCTTGGCTACTATGGCGAGCGTCGGTTGTGTCTGTTGGCTCCGGAGCGGTGGCAGCCGGTCCTGGACCAATGGGTGTCCCATGAAGAGGACGACGTGCCTCGTATACCTATCCTGATGACGCCGTTCGGTACGCTGCTGTATTACCGCAAGCTGAGCGATGAAGATGAAGACATCTCGGCGCTGGATATCTTCGAGCAGGACATTGATCAACTGAGCTGGGATCTGCTGCAGTGCTTTAACGAGCAGCTTACCGACGAGGACTGGCTCGACGATCTGGTTTCGCCAGCCGATTACGAGCATGCGCAGCAAACGGCTGGTGTACTGGCCGAAGGGCAGGTGTACGAGCCGGATCAGCTGCTGAGCGCGATTCTGCGGCGTTTCACCCGCAAGGACGCCCTGACAATGTTCCGGGAGCAGTTCGAGATCATGCAGGCCTGCGCGGCCTTTGACTTCCCGTCCCCCGGCACCCTGGCGCAGGCGCTGCCTGACGGGCATCGTGCCGGTATCCAGGCTTTGGCAAAAAGCATCGAGGGCTATCCTGAAGGGTTGTACCTCAGCGCCTATCTGTGTCGGTATCACCTGCTGGTGCTGGCGGCGGATGGGCGGTGCAGCTTGCTGTGCTGGACCACTCACCCCAGGGATATGCGTAGCAACCCGCCACGGCTTTATCAGGGCGGTTATCGACTCGATCGGTCGGCGCAAGGGGACGCCCTCGTCACCCTGGCGCTGGACAAGGACGACGATCAGGATCGTGAGATTGCTGCCGACCAGGTGTTTTATCTGGGTGCAGGAGAGCAGGCCATGTTGATTCGCGCGGAGGATCTGGAAGATGTCGCCACTGCCCTGGATTGGGATGAATCGGTAGAGCATCCGGCCTATCCCCTGCGCAAGGTCGAGCTGGACTACTGGATTCCGGAGAGCGACCGCGAGCGCCCGACACCTTCTCGGGCAAGCCTGCCAGTGGCGCTGTCTCAGTTATTGCGCAGTGAACCTCTACGGGCGGTGATTACCGAGGTGGGTATAGCGGATAACGAGCTGGAAGAAGTCATGGTCACGGCGCGCATCGAACAAAATGGCGGCAGACCGGCGAGCATGAATATGCCGATGTGTTCGCCTGCCGGTGCGGGCAAGGCGTTGTATGGCTGGGTCTGGGAGGAGGGGGACAGCAGTGTCCGGCTCGGCTTGTCATTGACCCCGGACGGAGAAACCGCCGAAGCGCGGTCGCCGCAGGTTGGGGATGTGCTGGTTTCGCGTAAGCCGGATTTATAACGCAACGCGGATTGATGTGATTTTGCTGTGGGTCTGGGTGCCTCTCGCTCGGCGCCATAAAGGTGTGCGTTCATCGCGCGGATTGCCCTGTATCAGTGCAATAAATTGCTTAATTGGTTAGGCTAGCCGCCTTTTTGTGCTTCCCGGCCTTCACAAGAGGCCGTTGCACAGGCAGGGCTTGTCCCAAGAGGACAGGCAGCATTTCCCTTACCCATTGGGAAGTCGCTCTCTCATTCCGATTTGGCAGTGTGGTTTTTCTCGATGAAAGTGTTGAAAGGTCAGGACATCCTGGCACTTGGTTTTATGACGTTTGCCCTGTTCGTCGGGGCTGGCAATATCATTTTCCCCCCTATCGTCGGCCTGCAGGCCGGACCCCATGTGTGGATGGCAGCCCTCGGGTTTCTGGTCACGGCTGTGGGTCTGCCAGTGATCACCGTCGTCGCCCTGGCCAAGGTCGGTGGCGCCATGGACAGCCTGAGCAGCCCCATCGGCAAAGTCGCCGGAGGTATCCTGGCGGCGGTCTGTTATCTGGCGGTGGGACCGCTGTTCGCCACGCCGCGTACGGCGACGGTATCCTTCGAAGTGGGCCTGGCGCCCTTGACCGGTGAGAGCCCCTTGGCGCTGTTCATCTATAGCGCGGTGTACTTCCTGCTGGTGTTCTGGATTTCCCTGTATCCGGGGCGTCTGCTGGATACCGTAGGGCGCTTCCTGGCGCCGCTGAAGATCATTGCCCTGGCGGTGCTCGGCATTGCAGCCTTTGCCTTGCCTGCGGGGGAGGTTGGCGTGGCAGCGCCTGCCTACGTCGCTGCTCCCTTCTCCCAGGGCTTTATCAACGGTTACCTGACCATGGACACCCTCGGCGCCCTGGTGTTTGGCATTGTCATCGTCAACGCTATCCGTTCCCGTGGTGTCGAGTCGCCACGCCTGATTACCCGTTACGCGATCATTGCCGGGCTGATTGCCGGCCTCGGTCTGGCCCTGGTCTATGTCAGTCTCTTTCGCTTGGGTTCCGGCAGCCATGCCGTGGCGGCAGGTGCAAGCAACGGCGCGGCGGTGCTGCATGCTTATGTGCAACACACCTTCGGTTCGTTGGGCAGCGGTTTCCTCGCGGTATTGATTTCCCTGGCCTGTCTGGTCACGGCGGTGGGGCTGACCTGCGCCTGCGCCGAGTACTTCAGCCGCGTTTTGCCCCTGCCGTACAAGACGCTGGTGATTATGTTGGCGGCGTTCTCGTTGCTGGTCTCGAACCTGGGCCTGACCAGGCTGATCCAGTTTTCGATCCCGGTGCTGACGGCCATCTACCCGCCGTGCATCGTTTTGGTCGCCTTGAGCTTCTGCAAGGATTTCTGGCATTCCCAGGGGCGCATTGTTGCGCCAGTGATGCTGGTGTCGTTGTTGTTCGGGATCATCGATGCATTGAAAGGGGCGGGGCTTGGGGAGCATCTGCCGCAAGTAGTGGCCCACTTGCCGCTGAGTGATCAGGGGCTGGCGTGGCTGGTGCCGGCCTGCATTACCCTGGTCGTGGCTTTTATCTGTGACCGACTGTTGGGCAAGCGTAGTGAAGTGTTGGCTTAATCTGCCTGCATAACTAACAAGGCCCGCGATTAGCGGGCCTTGTTGTTTGAATACTGCTCTGCCTGTTTAAGGCTGGTTTTAAAGCTAGTTGCTGGTTTTCGGGGCTTGGCCCTGGGCTTCCTGCGCACGCTGTTGTGCGGCCTCGGCGTTCTTTTGCGCGGCCTCCTGACTTTCCTTCGCTGCGTCGTTCACCTTGTCCTGCGCTTTCTGCATGGACTCTTGGGACTGTTGCGCCGCGTCATTGGCTTTTTTCTGGGTATCGTCGGACTTCTTGTCGCACGCGGCAAGGCCCAGGGCGGCAGACAGCATCAAGGCATAAGCTAAAGTTGTACGCATGGGTGTTTCTCCTTATTGAGTAGCTACGTGCCTTTCGAGCGCTGTCCTTTTAATTAAGTTCAACTGAATGTTCACAGTCCGCAATTAACTGTTTCAGCAGTTGCGTGGCAGACAATAAAAACAGTCTGATAAACAGCTATTGCGACCGGTCCGGACAAGGCTTCTGGAATCTTTCCAGCCGGCTGGCGGGTACCGCATGATCCGCTATCCGGTAAATCGGCTTTTTCCTGCTCTTGAAATCCCTTGCCCAGCCCCCACCTTGTTGTCATCCCGCCGTTCGGCAAAGGCACACGCCGTTGTCGTATGACTTACACCATCCAATTGGAGTTTGATGACCATGAGTGTGGAAACTCAAAAGGAAACCCTGGGCTTCCAGACCGAGGTAAAGCAACTGCTGCACCTCATGATCCATTCGCTGTATTCCAACAAGGAAATTTTCCTTCGCGAATTGATCTCGAACGCCTCCGACGCCGTCGATAAACTGCGCTTCGAAGCCCTGGCCAAGCCAGAGCTGCTCGAAGGCGGCGCCGAGCTGAAAATCCGTGTGACCTTCGACAAGGATGCGAAAACCGTCACCCTCGAAGACAACGGCATCGGCATGAACCGCGACGATGTGATCACCCACCTGGGGACCATCGCCAAATCCGGCACCGCCGATTTCATGAAGAACCTGTCCGGCGATCAGAAGAAAGATTCGCACCTGATCGGCCAGTTCGGCGTCGGTTTCTACTCCGCTTTCATCGTTGCCGACCGCGTTGACGTGTACAGCCGTCGCGCCGGTTCCCCGGCCAGCGAAGGCGTGCACTGGTCCTCCAAGGGCGAGGGCGACTTTGAAGTGGCCAACGTCGAGAAGGCCGAGCGTGGTACCCGTATCGTCCTGCACCTGAAAAGCGGTGAAGACGAGTTCGCCGACGGTTACCGTCTGCGCAACATCATCAAGAAGTACTCTGACCATATCGCCCTGCCGATCGAGTTGCCCAAAGAGCAGGCCGCTGCTGAAGGCGAAGCGGCACCCGAGCTGGAGTGGGAAACCGTCAACCGCGCCAGTGCGCTGTGGACCCGTCCTCGCACCGAGGTCAAGGACGAGGAATACCAGGAGTTCTACAAGCACGTCGGTCACGATTACGAGAACCCGCTGAGCTGGAGCCACAACAAGGTCGAAGGCAAGCTGGAATACACCTCGCTGCTCTACGTGCCGGCCCGTGCGCCGTTCGATCTGTATCAGCGTGAAGCGCCGCGCGGTCTCAAGCTGTACGTGCAGCGCGTGTTCGTCATGGATCAGGCCGAATCGTTCCTGCCGCTGTACCTGCGCTTCATCAAGGGCGTGGTCGACTCCAACGACCTGTCCCTGAACGTATCTCGCGAAATTCTGCAGAAAGACCCGATCATCGACTCGATGAAAACGGCGCTGACCAAGCGTGTCCTGGACATGCTGGAAAAACTGGCGAAGAACGAGCCTGAGCAGTACAAGGGCTTCTGGAAGAACTTTGGTCAGGTCATGAAAGAAGGCCCGGCTGAAGATTTCGCCAACAAGGAAAAAATCGCCGGCCTGCTGCGTTTCGCCTCGACCAATGAAGAGGGTGGCGAGCAGGTTGTGGCCCTGGCCGAGTATCTGGCTCGCGCCAAGGAAGGTCAGGACAAGATCTACTACCTGACCGGCGAAACCTACGCACAGGTCAAGAACAGCCCGCACCTGGAAGTCTTCCGCAAGAAAGGCATCGAAGTGCTGCTGCTGACCGACCGTATCGACGAGTGGCTGATGAGCTACCTCAGCGATTTCGACGGCAAGGGCTTTGTCGATGTAGCGCGCGGTGACCTGGACCTGGGCAAGCTGGACTCGGAAGAGGACAAGAAGGCGCAGGAAGAAGTCGCCAAGGACAAGGAAGGCCTGGTCGAGCGCCTGAAAACCGCCCTGGGCGACGCGGTCGCCGAAGTGCGGGTTTCCCACCGCCTGACCGATTCGCCAGCGATCCTGGCCATCGGCGAAGCTGACCTGGGCCTGCAAATGCGTCAGATCCTCGAAGCCAGCGGGCAGAAAGTGCCGGATTCCAAGCCGATCTTCGAGTTCAACCCGGCTCACCCACTGATCGGCAAGCTGGACGCCGAGCAGAACGAAGAGCGCTTTGGCGATCTGTCCCACATCCTGTTCGATCAGGCGGCTCTGGCCGCAGGCGACAGCTTGAAGGATCCGGCTGCATACGTGCGCCGTTTGAACAAGCTTTTGGTTGAATTGTCGGTTTAAATCGACGCTCTGAACAAAACCCGCTTCGGCGGGTTTTGTTTGTTTAGCGTTTGTCTTTCTTAATCAATGTGTCAGGAGTCAGCAATGAGCAACGTTACTGTACGTTCCGTGGTTTACCAGATCGATGGCCAACCGTATGAAAGCCGTCTGGTGTTCGATTCTGCGGACACGACCTCGTCGCGCCCAGGGCTGTTGATGGCGCCGAACTGGATGGGTGTCAGTGAAGGCGCGGAGAAGATCGCCAAGAAGGTCGCCGAGCAGGGTTATGTCGTGCTGCTGGCTGATCTCTACGGGCAAAGCGTACGTCCATCCAACAATGACGAGGCCGCAGCGGCGATGATGCCGTTGAAGAATGATCGTCAGCTGTTGAACGTGCGGACCAAGGCGGCCCTGGCCCAGCTCGTGGCGCAGACAGACGTAGCAGTGGATGCCGACAAGATTGCCGTATTTGGCTTCTGCTTCGGCGGTTGCTGCGCCCTGGAACTGGCCCGCACCGGCGCTAACCTGAGAGCAGCGATCTCGTTCCACGGCACTTTGGACACACCGAACCCGAGTGATGCAAGCAACATCAAGGGCAAGGTCCTGGTCCTGCATGGCGCCTCTGACCCGTTGGTGCCGAAAGAGCAACTGCCGGCGTTCGAGGAAGAGATGAATGCCGCTGGCGTGGATTGGCAACTGCTCAGCTACGGCGGCGCGTTCCACTCTTTCACCGATCCGCATGCCAATGTCCCGGGCATGATGATGTACGACGAGAAAGTCGCCACTCGCGCATTCAAGTCCATGCATAACCTGCTGGATGAAGTGTTCAAGGGCTGATTGAAGCTGGCCCGGCCTCAAGGTCGGGCCCGTTGGAGCGAGGCTTGCCCGCGAAAGCGGTGTGGCAGGCCCGGAATATGAGCCAGGCATACCGGCCTCTTCGCGGGCGAGCCTCGCTCCCACGGTGCCTCAGCGTTTCCCCGGCAATTCAATCCTGCCCGTTTCCCCCGGCACGGTCGGCCAGTCGCCCGCTGCCCAGCGTTGCCGTGCCTGGTCGATCAATGCCGGGTCGCTGGCAACAAAGTTCCAGTTCATCCGCCGTGGCCCGTCCAGAGGCTCGCCGCCGATCAAGACCGCATGGCATTCGCTGTCGGCGCTGAGGATCGCTTCCTGGCCGCTGTCCAGTACGATCAGGCTGCGGGGTTCCACTGGCTGGCCGTCGAGCGTTGCTTCACCTTCCAACAGGTAGAGCGCACGCTCGGCGTGTTCGGTGGGGATCAACAGCGTTGTGGCGGTCTGCATGTACAATTCGGCGTACAGCGTCCCTGAGAGCACTGGTACGGGTGAAGTCAGGCAGAAGCCAGTGCCGGCGATCATGCGGATGCGAATGCCCAGGTTGTCGCTGAGCGGCAGGCTGGCTGCGGGATGATGGCTGTAGTGCCCCGGCCCCTGTTCGTGGTCCCTGGGGGAGGCGAGCCAGATCTGCAGTCCGTGCATGCGTGAGCCTTTGGTTATCAGGTCTTCGGGCGTGCGTTCGACGTGGGCGATGGCGCTGCCTGCGGTCATCCAGCTCACGTCGCCAGGCAGTACCCGCTGATCGCTGCCGAGGCTGTCCTTGTGCAGTAGCTCGCCTTCGAACAGATAGGTCAGGGTCGACAGGCCGATATGCGGGTGCTGGCGGATATCCATGCCGCTGCCCGCCGGGTAGTCGGTTTCCAGCATATGGTCGAAGAACACGAAGGGGCCGACGCTGCGGCACTGTGCTGAAGGCAAAGGACGCAGGATCGGTTGGCCTTCGACGTCTTCGGCGCGGGGTTTGATGATCAGCATGGTCAGCTCCGTTGTCAGGTCAACTGCGTCTGGATGGTGATTTCGGCGGTGGTCATGAGTTTATGCACCGGGCAGCGGTCGGCGATACGGTGCAACAGGGTGCGCTGTTCGTCACTGAGATCGCCTTCCAGGGTCAGTTCGACGTTAAGGCTGTATTTGCCTTTGCGCTCTTCGCTGTCGTCATGAGTGACCACGACGCTGATGCCGGTCAGGGGAATGTCATGCTGTTTGGCGTAGAGCTTGACGGTCAGGGCCTTGCAGGCACCCAGGGCGGCATCGAAATAGTCATGGGGCGAAGGCGCTGAATCCTCGCCGCCCAGGGAGACGGGGAGATCGGTGGCCAGCGTGTGGCGTTCATTGATCTCGACGCTGTGGCGAAAGCCTTCGGTGGAGGTGCTGCTGACGATGACGGACATGGGGGCCTCGGATATCGAATACAAAGAAATTATCTGAATTGAAATGAGATTTCTGTAGGAGCTGGCGAAGGCTGCGAAAGCGGTGCATCAGGTTGAGTTATTCGCAGCCTTGGGCAGCTCTTGCAGAGAATGCGCAAAACCACATCTTGAATCCGTGTGCTATTTCCAGCAGGCACAAAAAAGGCGCCGGTGAGGGCGCCTTGATTGTAGTACTGCGGCAGTGATTACTTGCCGGTCCAGCGCTTCATGATCAGCGTGGCATTGGTGCCGCCGAAACCGAAGCTGTTGCTCATGACCTGGTCGATCTTCGCGTTTTCGCGAGTCTTGGTCAGGATCGGCATGTCGGCCACTTCCGGGTCCAGCTCGTCGATGTTGGCCGAGCCGGCCATGAAGTTGCCTTCCATCATCAGCATGCAGTAGATCGCTTCGTGAACGCCGGCGGCGCCCAGGGAGTGACCGGACAGGCTCTTGGTGGAGCTGATGGCCGGAGCGTTGTCGCCGAAGACTTCACGCACGCCTTTCATTTCCGCGACGTCGCCGACCGGGGTCGAGGTGCCGTGGGTGTTCAGGTAGTCGATCGGACCTTCGGTGGTCGACATTGCCATCTGCATGCAGCGGATGGCGCCTTCGCCACTCGGGGCAACCATGTCGTAGCCGTCGGAAGTCGCGCCGTAGCCGACGATTTCTGCGTAGATCCTGGCGCCGCGGGCGAGGGCATGTTCCAGCTCCTCGACCACGACCATGCCACCGCCACCGGCGATGACGAAACCGTCACGCTTGGCGTCGTAGG
Organism: Pseudomonas sp. Pseusp88; assembly: GCF_047303955.1. NCBI lineage: Bacteria > Pseudomonadati > Pseudomonadota > Gammaproteobacteria > Pseudomonadales > Pseudomonadaceae > Pseudomonas > Pseudomonas sp. Pseusp88. The sequence goes on from NZ_JBGLYM010000027.1 coordinate 53,629, forward strand.
CGCGGGAGGCTTTTTCCGGCGTCTCGTTGTACTGGGACGACAGAGCGCCCATGGCGTCGAACAGGAACGACTGGCTCCAGTGCTCTTCTTCACCGCCGCCGGCGAAGACGATGTCCTGCTTGCCCATCTGGATCTGTTCCATGGCGTTGCCGATGCAATGCGCGCTGGTGGCACAGGCCGAAGCGATGGAGTAGTTCAGGCCCTTGATCTTGAATGGCGTGGCCAGGCAAGCGGAAACGGTGCTGCTCATGGTCCGGGTGACGCGGTATGGGCCAACACGCTTGACGCCTTTTTCGCGCAGGATATCCAGCGCTTCCATCTGGTTCAGGGTCGACGCGCCACCGCTGCCGGCGATCAGGCCGGTGCGTGGGTTGGACACCTGCTCTTCGGTCAGGCCGGAGTCAGTGATGGCGTCTTTCATGGCCAGGTAGGCGTAGGCCGCCGCGTGGCCGACGAAGCGATAGATCTTGCGATCGATCAGTTCTTCGAGGTTGAGGTCGATGGAGCCGGAAACCTGGCTGCGCAGACCCATTTCGGCATATTCCGGGTTGAAACGGATGCCAGGGCGGCTTGCACGCAGGTTGGCGGAGACGGTGTCTTTGTCATTGCCCAAGCAGGAAACAATGCCCAGACCAGTGATAACGACGCGGCGCATGCGAATACCCTTAGAAATTTTCAGTGGAAGTGAACACGCCGACCCGAAGGCCTTCGGCAGTGTAGATCTCGCGGCCATCAACGCTGACCGAACCATCGGCGATGGCCAGGTTCAACTTGCCGCGCAGAACGCGCTTGATGTGAATGTTATAGGTGACTTTCCTGGCGGTCGGCAGGACCTGGCCAAAGAATTTCACTTCACCCGAACCCAGGGCGCGGCCGCGGCCAGGCAGACCCTGCCAGCCGAGGAAGAAACCGACCAGCTGCCACATGGCGTCGAGGCCCAGGCAGCCCGGCATCACCGGGTCACCTTCGAAATGGCAGGCGAAGAACCACAGGTCCGGGGTGATATCCAGCTCGGCGACCAATTCACCTTTGCCGAACTTGCCGCCTTCTTCGCTGATATGGGTGATGCGATCGACCATCAGCATATTGGGGGCGGGCAGTTGCGCGTTACCTGGGCCGAAAAGCTCGCCGCGACTGCAACTCAGCAATTCTTCCCGGGTAAAGGCGTTTTGTTTGGTCATGCGAGCTCCTCAATAGTCATGTGCGGCAGGGAGGGGGTCATATGCCCCGGCCTCCGGTCCTTGCATACTTCAATCGCAGGGACTTGGCGATCAGCCTACCCATAGACTATTGCGTTGTAGTGAAAGTCACAGCACAGGAAAAATGAAAGTACACCTGTGCACTGAAATTTGTCGTCCAGCAGATGGCTGGGGTCGATCCGGTTGCCAAGACTGCCGCAATTTATCATTTATCGCCAGTCGCAGGTGCTCGAAAGGCGAGCCATCGTTGTAAAACCTGCTGCAAATCACTGCGTTTGAAGGGTTTGGCCAGGTAATCGTTCATGCCCGCCTGTATACAGGCGTCGCGGTCGCCGTACAGGGCGTTGGCCGTCAGGGCAATGATAGGCAGATGCTCCAGATGCGGATGCTGGCGAATCAGCCGCGTGGCCTGGTAGCCATCCATGACCGGCAGTCGGCAATCCATCAGCACAGCGGCGTAATCACCTGTCTCGACCATGCCGACGGCCTCGGCGCCATCGCCGGCAACACTGACTTCCAGACCCAGGCTGCGCAGCATGGCTTCAATTACCGTGCGGTTGACCGGATTGTCCTCGACCAACAGGACATGGGAGCTGCGCTGGGTTTCATGGGGGCTGCTGACGACGACGCCGGGTACATTGGGCGGGTGCTGTAACAGGGTCAGGGGAATATCCAGGGTGAACACCGAACCCAGGCGCTCTTCGCTCTGGGCGCGCAAGGTCCCGCCCATGCGTTCGGCCAGGGTACGGGCGATGGGCAGGCCCAGGCCGGTGCCGCCGTAGCGCCGGGAGATCGAGCTGTCGGCCTGCTGGAAGGCATTGAACATAGATTCCAGGCGCTCCGGGGGAATCCCGATGCCGGTATCGCGTACGGTACAGATGAAGGTGATCTGATCGTCGCCGTTGCGACACCAGTTGGCATGGATGCGGACGCTGCCGACTTCGGTAAATTTCAAGGCGTTGCCGACCAGATTGACCAGAATCTGCCGGATGCGCGTCGGGTCACCCAGCACCGTGAAGGCTTCCAGTCCCGGCTGTATATGCAGCGCCAGGGTCAGGCCGCGCTGTTGGGCATCATGGTTGAACGCCTGAGTCGTGGTGTTGATCAACTCGACCAGATTGAAGACGATGCTTTCCATTTCCAGCGCATCGCGTTCGATTCGCGAGAAATCGAGGATGTCGTTGATCACCCGCAGCAGGTGTTCCGTGGACTCGGTGGCCAGGGCGGCGTATTCGCTCTGCTCCTCGGTCATGTTCGTGGTTTCCATCAATTGCAGCATGCCCAGTACGCCATTCATGGGCGTGCGCAACTCATGACTCATCATGGCCAGGAAGTCGGACTTGGCGGTGTTGGCGCGTTCGGCCTCTTCCCGGGTGCGAATCAACTGATCGATGGCGCGCTGTTGTTCGTGACTGGCGCTTTCCAGATCCCGCGCCAGATTGTTGATATGCCGGGCCAGATCACCCAGTTCGGCGTCCTCCGGCACGGGCAACGGGGTCGTGTAGTCGCCTTGCTGGATGGCCTTGACCGCTTCCCCCATGTCGCTGATCGGCTGCGACAGGCTCAGGGCCAGGCGCCGCGCCAGGATAAAGGTGAACAACAGGGCGAACAGCGCGAGGATCGCGGCCTTGAACAGTATTTCCTGCTGACGCTGGCTGAACGCATCGTTGGACATGCCTACCAGCACCCGGCCCAGATAATCCCCGGCGGGCCAACGGTTGCTTTCATCGGCGTTCGCGTTGCTGAGGAAATCCTTGCCGAGCTTGATCCGTTGCGAGCGGATGGGGGCCTGGAAGACTTCCACTTGCTTGGGGTTGCTGCCATCAGCACTCGGTTGTTCGACGTAGACCAGCACGTTGTTGGCCCGGTCCTGGATTTCCAGGAAACGCACATGGGGAGTGGACAGCGTGGCGCGCATCAGGCTGTTGAGCACTTCGTCGTTGCCGACGATCACGCCATATTCCGAGGCGGGCGCCAGTTGGTTGGCGATCAATTGGCCGGTGTGATTGAGCTCCTGGCGCAGGTCCTGAATGCGCACGAAAGTAAAAAAGCTGATCAACAGCAGGGTCAGCAACAGTGCCGGACCGAGGCTGATGATCTGTGTTCGCTTGTTGATATCCCAGCGTCGGTGCAAGGTCATGGGCGACGTTCTCCTTGAGCCAGGCTCGCTGCCAGAGCCGCCTCGTTGATCGGCGCCAGGCCCAGGGAGCGTGCCACCTGAGGGTTGCTCATGACCTTGAAATGGTTGGGGTAGAGGGATCTCGGCCAGCGTTGCGGGGCCTGTTCGAGCAGATCGCTGAGGGTATTGATCCAGTCGCTCTGATCACTGTAAGTGCTGGCCAGGCTGCCGGCCTTGACGAAGCTGGCGCTCGGACCGATCAGGGCCTGCCGGTCGGCGTAGGCGCTGAGCAACAGGTTTTTCATCGTCAGCGTGTTGTACACCTGCGGGTCGTTCAGCCCCAGCAGCACATCACTGCCCTTGAGCAGGGTCTGCAACGGGCGGATGCCTTCGGTGAAATCCCAGGGCTGGGAGATGACCCGCAGGCCCTGGGCGGTCGCTGCATGGCGCAAATCATTGAGCATGAACTGGCTGTCCTTGCCGAACAGCACGCCTATCAGCCGGGCCTTGGGCAGCAACTGGCGAATCAGGCGCAGTTGCCGGGCCGGGGCCGGGTCTTTCCAGATCAGGGTCAGGTTCGCCGCACGCTGTTCGTCCAGATGTTGACGGGCCTGCAGGCGATTGATGCGCAGCACCAGGGTCGGCGGCCCGCTGCTGGCGCTCAGGCGCCATTCAAGGCTGGCCGGGTCGAGGAGAATCAGGCGGGTGTCGACAGGTATGCGCTCCGGCGACGGCAGTTGTGCGGTGACGACATAGCGCACCGTATCCTGCTCTCGACGCCTGCGCAGTTCAGCGACGAAGTCCTGCACCTGGGTGTTGTCTTCGACGCTGGTGAGCAGTACTTCAGCAGCATCGACCGGTGCCATGAACAAAAACGCCATGGCGACACCGGCCAGTGCCTTGCCGCGACGCGCAATAAAGCTGCCCGAGCGCGCACGCCAAGGAGGTTGTGTCATTGCCGTCGCTTCATAAGGGAGCATTCGCACAAGGAGGGCAGCACTATATTACGGGACTTTGCGCAGCATGTTACCCGAGGCGGCACCTGCGTTGGCAACGTTTGCGCTGGCTGCCGCAGCCATGCTCCGTATAATGCGGCATCGCCAGATGAGTTGGCTCACGATGGAGTGGTTCATGACCACACAACAACCTGTAGCGGTTCTGGGCGGCGGCAGTTTCGGCACGGCGGTAGCCAATCTGCTCGCGGAAAATGGTCGTCAGGTCCGGCTATGGATGCGCGACCCCGAACAGGCCGAGGCGATCCGCGTCAACCGCGAGAACCCGCGCTATCTCAAGGGTATCGCCGTGCGTGCGGAAGTCGAGCCGGTCACTGACCTGCCCGCGACCCTCGACGCCTGCGAACTGATCTTCGTCGCTCTGCCGTCCAGTGCCCTGCGCGCGGTGCTTGATCCCCATGTCGACAGGCTCCAGGGCAAGATGCTGGTCAGCCTGACCAAGGGTATCGAGGCCAAAACGTTCAAGCTGATGAGTGAAATTCTCGCAGAAATCGTGCCCAAGGCGCGCATCGGCGTGCTGTCCGGCCCCAACCTGGCCCGGGAAATCGCCGAACACGCCCTCACGGCTACGGTGGTCGCCAGTGCAGACGAAGGTTTGTGCAAGGCGGTCCAGGCCGCGCTGCATGGCCGAACCTTCCGCGTCTATGCCAGTGCCGACCGGTTTGGTGTCGAACTGGGCGGTGCGCTGAAAAACGTCTACGCCATCATTGCCGGCATGGCCGTGGCCCTGGGCATGGGCGAGAACACCAAGAGCATGCTGATTACCCGCGCGCTGGCGGAAATGACCCGCTTTGCCGTCAGCCAGGGGGCTAACCCCATGACCTTTCTTGGCCTGGCCGGTGTCGGAGACTTGATCGTCACCTGTTCGTCGCCCAAGAGCCGCAACTATCAGGTCGGTTTCGCCCTGGGCGAAGGCTTGAGCCTGGAGGAGGCGGTCAGCCGCCTGGGTGAAGTTGCCGAGGGCGTCAACACCCTCAAGGTGCTCAAGACCAAGGCCCAGGAGCTCAACGTCTATATGCCGCTGGTCGCGGGGCTGCATGCGATTCTGTTCGAAGGTCGTACGCTCAATCAGGTCATCGAGCTATTGATGCGCGCCGAACCCAAGACTGACGTCGATTTCATTTCCACTGCCGGTTTCAATTGAGCCGGTTGCAATCCTAGGGAGGGACACTCTTGAACGAGTCGAAATTCAAGCAGCACGAATCGATCCTGCTGCGTATTGTCTGGATGCTGGTGTTTCTGGTGGTCTGGTACCTGGCCAATCTGGTTCTCGGCGGCGTGGTGCTGGTGCAGCTGGGGTATCGCCTGTTCTACGGTGCGCCCAGCGGCAGCCTGATGAGCTTTGGTGACAGCCTGAGCCAGTTCATGGCCCAGATCGGCCGTTTCGGCACGTTCCACACCGAGCAGAAACCCTGGCCATTCGCCGACTGGCCGACTGCACGTGCGCCTGAGGGCGAGGCGCCCCATCGTGTGCCGCCCGCGCCTCATCCGGTGCGCGACGAAGAGCCTAAGCTGTGAAGGTCTGGGTCTTGCGCCACGGCGAAGCCCAGGCCAATGCCCGCAGTGATGCCGAGCGCGAGTTGACCGGGCATGGTCGTTCGCAAGTGATCGGCAGCGCCGCTCATCTGCTCGGCAAACCGCTGGACCGGATCATTGCCAGCCCCTACGTACGGGCGCAGCAGACGGCCGAACTGGTCAGGCAGGCCCTGGGTTTCAGCGACCCGATCGCGACCGTGCCCTGGCTGACCCCGGAAAGCGACCCGAAAAAGGTCCTGCAGCAGCTGGACCTGTATGCCGGTGAAGAGGTTCTTTTGGTCAGCCACCAGCCTCTGGTGGGCGTACTGATCGGCCTGCTGGTCCATGGCAGTTTTCAGCATGCGCAACCCATGGGTACGGCCAGTCTGGCCGAACTTGAGGGCGATTTTCCCCTTGCCGGTGCAATGCAGTTGCTCAGTGTCCGCCAGGCAGGATAGCGTTGTCGGCATTGAGCAATGCGCCCACAGCATGGGCGCGTACAAAAAAAGAGAAAGGACTGAACATGAGTGTATGGCGTCAACCCCCGGATATCGACCAGCTCAACGCGATGCAGAAGAACACCATCGGCGAAGTGCTGGATATCCGCTTCGAGTCCGTCACCGATGACTCCCTGACCGCCAGCATGGTGGTCGATCAGCGCACCCATCAACCTTACGGGCTGCTGCACGGCGGTGCTTCGGTGGTGCTGGCCGAGACGGTCGGCTCCACTGCCAGCTACCTGGTTATCGACACCAGCCGTTTCTACTGCGTGGGCCTTGAAGTCAATGCCAACCACCTGCGCGGTCTGCGCAGCGGCCGGGTCACGGCGGTGGCGCGGCCGGTGCACATCGGTCGCATGACCCATGTCTGGGATATCCGCTTGACCAGTGATGACGGCAAGACCAGTTGCATCTCCCGGCTGACCATTGCGGTAGTGCCGCTGGGTGAAGAACCACCGGCGCGTTGAGTGGTAATAGTTAGTTCCAATCGGCGATAAACAAGCGCTGCAACAGTCTAAAGCGATTGTTGTGGCGCTTTTTCTTCTGCACTAAGGTGGTGCTGTTTCCGCGAGGAAACATGAGACTCTTTCAGGGAGAAAAACAACATGACCGATCCCGTGAATTCAAGTCGTTCTACAAAACTGGCCGAGCGTTTACAGGCTGTCTATGGCGATAAACACCTCACCAGTGAAGAGTTTATGGCCCTGCGCGATGATGCCGACGTCGTGTTTTCAGCACTGACAGAACAGTTCCCGAAGATCCAGGCACTGGCAGACGTACAAAGGTTGTCTGATGAGCTTGTACAAGCCATGCAGCGCGGGATACTGGATATCAAGAAAGCCAAGCCTGACAGTGATGCCATCATGAGCCTGAAGGAAGGTTTCGGCTTTCAGCTCGCCTATATCAAAATCTGCTTTGATCGCTTTACCCAAGGGATGTAACTATCCTTTTGCCTTTATTGTACGGGCAGGGCAGCAATGGCCGGAGTGTCGTGCTTGATGGCACTTCCAGTCATTGCCGTGCATTGGGCGGCTGCGCACAATCGCCAGAGATTCAACCATCGGGTGTGCCAGCATGTCGCAGCAAGTATTTTTCGCCCACGCCAACGGTTTTCCTTCGGCTACCTACGGCAAGCTGTTCGCTGCCCTGGCGCCGGACTATGAGGTCGCCCATCTCGATCAGCACGCCCACGATCCGCGTTTTCCGGTGGACGACAACTGGCTCAATCTGGTCGATGAGCTGATCCATCATTTGCGCGAACAGCCAGGGCCGGTATGGGGCGTGGGTCATTCCCTGGGCGGTGTCCTGCATTTCCATGCGGCGCTGCGCTGCCCGGAACTGTACCGCGGCGTGGTGATGCTCGATTCGCCGGTGCTGACCCTGGCCGATCAACTGATGATCCGCATGGCCAAGCGCTTTGGCTTCATAGACCGCATCACCCCGGCCGGACGTACCCTGGGACGACGTGAAGCCTTTGCCGACCTGGAGTCGGCCCGGCGCTATTTTGCCGATAAAACCCTGTTCCGCCGTTTCGATCCCGAATGCTTCGACGCCTATCTGCAACATGGCTTGCAGGCTGACGGCGATCAATTGCGCCTGCGCTTCGATCCGGCCACGGAAATCAGCATCTACCGCAGCGTGCCTCATAACCGTCCGGCCAGTGCCCAACAGCTCAAGGTGCCCCTGGCCATGGTTCGTGGGCAAAGCAGCCGGGTGGTGTTGCCTCATCACGCCGGCTCGGTGAAACGCCTGCCCGGCGGTGAGTATTTGTCGATGCCCGGTGGCCACATGTTCCCCCTGGAATGCCCCGAGGACACCGCGATCATGCTCAAGAATCTGTTCAGTCGTTGGGATGGCCGCGCCCAAGCCCAGAACCGGGTGCGCAGCGCATGAGCCTCACCGTTGAAGAAGTGCGCCTGAATCTGGGACATATCGAGCTGGCCGCCCATCTGTTTGGCCCCGAAGACGGTCAGCCGGTCATCGCCCTGCATGGCTGGCTGGATAATGCCAACAGCTTTGCGCGTCTGGCGCCCCATCTTCAGGGGCTTCGCATCGTCGCCCTGGATCTGGCCGGGCATGGGCATTCCGGCCATCGCCCGCCGGGGGTGACCTACAATCTGGCCGATTACGCCTACGACATCGTCCAGGTGGCCGAGCAACTGGGTTGGCAGCAGTTCTCCCTGCTGGGGCATTCCCTCGGCGCGATTATCTCGGTGATCCTCGCCGCTTCACTGCCTGAACGAGTGACCCGGCTGGCGCTGATCGACGGCCTGATGCCCATGACTGGAGAAGCCGACAGCATGGCCGAGCGGATGGGACGGGCGTTGCAGGCCCAGGCGGCGCTTTCGGACAAGCGCAAGCCGGTCTACCGCGACCAGGATCACGCCGCCGAGGTGCGTATGCGCGGAGTGGTGGCGGTCAGTCGCGAGGCGGCGCAACTGCTCGCCCAGCGTGGGCTGATGCCGGTGCCCGGCGGGTATACCTGGCGTAGTGACAGTCGCCTGACCCTGCCGTCGGCGATTCGTCTGACCCGCGAGCAGGCACTGTCCTTTATCAATAGTGTGCGTTGTCCGACCCATCTCATCGTTGCCGCCGAAGGCATTCTGGCGCAGAACCAGGCGCTGCTTGCCGGGCTGCCTTTTACCGTCTCGACCCTGCCTGGCGGGCACCATCTGCACCTGAACGAAGAGGAGGGCGCACGCGTTGTTGCAGACTGTTTCAATCGCTTCTTTGCCACTCCTTGACTTGCACCGGGCAACTGTCGAGGCTGGGCGGGTTGATATTGGAGACTGCCCTGATGGATCACTCGTGTACCTGCGCCCGTTCCCTTGCTCGTTTGCCCCTGCCATGAGCGGCTTTATTACTCGCTGCCGCACCGTTGCTGGAGCGAGGCTTGCCCTCGAAAGTAGTGTTTCATTCGCAGAATACAGGTCGGATGTACCTGCGTCTTCGCGGGCAAACCTCGCTTCTGCCAGGGTGGGGGTCGGCCTGATCCTGAGCCTTAGCCTTTTCAGCCCTGCACTCTGGGCCGCCGATCTGCCCGGCAGCCAGGACCTGCCCAACGTTCCGCGCCTGACCGACGCGGAAATCATCGATTATCGCGCCCCGACAGAGCTGGAGCGAATCTACCCCATGGGGTCGGTACGCAAGATCAGCGGCCAGCTGCGTTTTGACGGCCAGGTCAGCGCCCATGGCAGCCTCACTTCGGTGACCTACCAGTTGCCGGTCGAACACAGTGCCGACGAGGCCTTTACCCTGGCCCGGCAGGCCCTGCATACACAGGGCGCCGAGCTGCTGTTCTGGTGCCAGGCCCGTGATTGCGGGGAAAGCAGCCTATTGGCCAACGAGGTTTTCGGCAATGCCAAGCTGTTTGGTTCCGACAATGAGCAGGCCTACCTGCTGCTGCGTCTGGCCGCGCCCCAGGACAACACCCTGGTAGCGCTTTACAGCATTACCCGTGGCAATCGCCGGGCCTACCTGCATGTCGAACAGTTCGTGGCTTCTGCGCCTTTGGGTGAATTGCTGCCGACTTCGGCGACGCTGCTGCGCCAGCTCAAGAGCACCGGCAACCTGCCGTTGCCGCGACTGGTTGGCGCGCCTTCAGACACTTGGACCACCTTACTGTCCCGTGGCCTTAATCTGGACAGCACCCTGCGCATTACCCTGGCCGGAGCCCAGGCGCCTGCATGGCGTGACGCATTGGTGGCCAAGGGCGTACGGGCTGCGCGGCTGGAACTGGGCGCCGGTGACAAGCCTGGGCTGGTTCTACAGGTGATTCCGTAGGGCAACCAGCGCATACGATCAGCGTCACTCTCATTGGCCGTGGGCGTGAATTCTTTGGATGCGAATTCTGTGTGAGCGAATACATTCGCGAAAAGGCCGGTACATTCAACGCATCCTGAGCGACTGAAATACCGCTTTCGCGAATGAATTCGCTCCCACCTCGCTCCCGCAATGGGTTTGCGTGCCGCCCTGACGCGCATTTGCCGTTATGCTCTGTATCTACGCCCTCTGAATGGAATCCCCATGTTCAATAATGATCGCCTGTTGGTGCAGATCCTGCTGCTGGGGCTGCTCGGCGCTTGTGTCTGGGTCATGTTGCCGTTCTGGTCGGCGCTGATCTGGGGCGCGGTGCTGGCGTTTGCCAGTTGGCCGCTGATGCGCGTACTGACGCGCTGGTTGAACGGGCGCGAGTCTCTGGCCGCGCTGATTTTGACTCTGTGCTGGATTCTGCTGGTGGCCTTGCCATTGGTCTGGCTCGGTTTCAATCTGGCTGACCATGTGCGTGACGCCACCGTCTTTATCAAAAACGTTCAGGTCGACGGGTTGCCGGATCCGCCCTCATGGCTGGGCAGCATTCCTCTGGTCGGCGAGCGCCTGGTCGGTTACTGGAACAGCATCGATCAGCAGGGTGCGGCGCTGATGGCCAGTATCAAGCCGTATCTGGGCGAGGTGGGTAACTGGCTGCTGGCCCGTAGCGCGCAGATTGGCGGCGGCATCGTCGAGCTGACCTTGAGTGTGATCTTTGCCTTTTTCTTCTATCGCGACGGTCCGCGGCTGTCGGCTTTTGTCCTGAGCCTGCTGCAACGCCTGATCGGTGATCGCGCCGAGTATTACCTGGACCTGGTGGCCGGTACGGTGCAGCGGGTGGTCAATGGCGTGATCGGCACGGCGGCGGCGCAAGGGCTGCTGGCGCTGATCGGCTTCCTGATTGCCGGCGTGCCGGGGGCCGTGGTCCTGGGGATCGTCACCTTCCTGCTCAGCCTGGTGCCCATGGGCCCGCCACTGGTGTGGATTCCGGCCACGGCCTGGCTGGCCTGGCAGGGCAGCTACGGGATGGCGATTTTTCTCGGGATCTGGGGCATGTTTATCATCAGTGGCGTGGACAACGTGCTCAAGCCGTACCTGATCAGCCGAGGCGGCAACCTGCCATTGGTGATTGTGTTGCTCGGAGTGTTCGGTGGCCTGCTGACCTTCGGCTTTATCGGCCTGTTTATCGGCCCGACGCTGCTGGCCGTGGCTTACAGTCTTTTGATCGACTGGGTGCACAGCGAAAGACCGGTGAAATGACTGACATCTGAATCAGCGCCCACCTGTAGGAGCTGCCGAAGGCTGCGAAGGCGGTCTGCCAGGCAGCCCGTTCGCAGCCTTCGGCAGCTCCTACAAGGTGAGTGCTTTCACATCAGAAGGCTTTGTCAGGCGGCAGTATTGAGATACTTGCCGACCGGCTTGCTACCTTCGGTGTCATAACGCTGGCTCAGGGCCGCGACCATTCGGCTCAGGGCCTGGGCGGCGTCCTTGCTGCTGGCGCTGCTGCTTGAATCAGCAGTGCTGGCAGAGGTCGAATGGGTGCTGCCCGTCTGATTGGGTTGCAGGGCGGTCAACAGCTCATTGACGTCGACACTGCCGCTGCTGTCAGCATCCAGGGCACTGAACAGGCTGTCGGCATCGGTGCTGCTGGTCGAACTGGTGCTGCTGGTAGCGCTGGTCGAACCGGCGCTGCTCAGGGCGCTGGTCAGCTCGCTGCTGGTGATGCTGCCATCCCCATCGCTGTCGATGGCACTGAACAACTGCGAGGCGTCACCCTGGCCCGATGGCGGCGGCGGTGGTGGATCCTGCGGTTGCAGGGCTGCGGTCAGTTCGTCGATGCTAACGGTGCCGTCCTTATTGGTGTCCAGGGCATCGAACACCTGCGAGCTGTCGGCGCTGCTGCCTGCGCTGGTCAGGCCAGCAGTCAGCTCATCGCTGTTGATCGAGCCGTCGCCATCGCTGTCCAGCGAACTGAGCAAGTCATCCGCCATCTGCGTGGCCGGGCTGTTGCCGTTTCCGCCCTGTTGGGGTGGCTGAATGGCCGCCAGTTCGTCACTGCTCAGGCTATCGTCGTCATTGCTGTCCAGGCTGCTGAACGCCTTGCTCAGGCTGACCGTGATGCCGTCCTTGGAGTTGGACGACAGGGACGAACTCAACTCGTCCTTGCTGATGCTGCCGTCGCCATCGGTATCGAGTTTTGTCAGCAATTTTTCCTGAAACTTCTTGCTGTCCACGCTTGTGGTAGAACTCGTGCTTGAACGGGTGTAGTTCGAGTAGCCGCTGCTACCACTGACGCCGCTGATCATAGGACTGACTCCCCTCAGAGTTAATTAAGCCAGTGTGAGTCCACCGGCTTATGCAGAATCTGTCCGGGAGTTGTCCTGTGTATGGGTAGTTTGTATCGCCGATGATACGGGCGCTAGAGCCGCGGAAGATCCAGGGTCACGGTCAGCCCGCCACCCGGCGTCTGGCTCAGCTGCAGATCACCGCCCATGCGCCGTGCCGCTTCGCGGGCGATGGTCATGCCCATGCCGACGCCGCCGGAGTTGCGGTTGCGTGAGCCTTCCAGGCGGTAGAAGGGCTCGAACACGGTTTCATGGAACTCGGGAGCGATGCCGGGGCCGTTGTCGCTGACGATGACCCGCAGGCGCTCGGCGCTGTCCTGGATCTCGATATTGGCATTGCCGGCATAGCGCAGGGCGTTGTCGATCAGGTTGTTCAGGCACGAGCGCAGGGCCATGGGTTGAGTCTTGAGCGGTTTGCATTCGCCGCTGTATTGCACATCGTTACCGTTGTCCTGGGCGTTTTCGGCCAGGGACTCGATCAGCGCCTGGATATCGAACAACTGCACCACTTCACTGGTGCGTTGCTCATTGAGGTAGGTCAGGGTGGCATCGAGCATGCCGATCATGTCGTTGAGGTCCTGGCTCATCTGGTCGTGCAGGCGTTGGTCGTCGATCTGCTCGACCCGCAGCTTCAGGCGCGACAGGGGGGTGCGCAGATCATGGGACACCGCCGCGAGCATACGGCCGCGCTGCTGTACCTGATCGCGGATACGCTCCTGCATCAGGTTGAAGGCCAGGGCGGCCTGGCGTATCTCACGCGGACCGCTGACCTCCAACGGCGGGCTGTCGAGGTTTTCACTGAGGCGCTCGGCCGCTTCGCTGATGCGCCGGGACGGCCGGCTCAAGGCCTTGGCGCCAAACCAGGCGACAACGACCAGGGTAATCAGCTGGGAGATCAGCGGCACCAGCGGCCCACGGATTGCCATGGTCAGCATGCTTTCGCGATTCGGCGGTGGGCGCTCGGGATCGAAAGGCGCAGGAGGCGGTTGGCCCTGCTGGAACACATGGGGTGGCGGCCCCGGTGGGCCGGGTGGTGGAAAGTGCGGTCCGTAATTGACGAACCAGATAAAGGCCAGCACATGAGCCAGTATGATCGCCAGCATCGCCCCTCCGAAAAGACGGGCGAACAGGGTGTCGAAGGCGCGAATCAACCGATATCCCTGACGTCGAACAGATAACCCTCGCCGCGCACGGTCTTGATCAGCTGCGGTGAGCGCGGGTCATCGCCGAGCTTCTGGCGCAGGCGCGAGACCAGCAGGTCAATGCTGCGGTCGAAGGCTTCGATGGAGCGGCCACGGGCGGCGTCCAGCAGTTGCTCGCGGGTCAGCACCCGCCGCGGGCGTTCGATAAATACCCGCAGCAGGCGGAATTCAGCGTTGGACAGCGGCACCACCAGGCCTTCCGGCGAGGTCAGCTGGCGCAGCACGCTGTTCAGGCGCCAGGCGTCGAAACGAATGATGGTGCGCTGTTCGTTGCGATCATCCCGGACCCGGCGCAGCACGGTCTGGATGCGTGCCACCAGTTCCCGTGGTTCGAACGGCTTGGCCATGTAATCGTCGGCGCCCAGCTCCAGGCCGATGATGCGGTCGGTGGGCTCGCAGCGGGCGGTGAGCATCAGGATCGGGATATCTGACGCAGCGCGTAGCCAGCGGCACAGCGACAGGCCGTCTTCGCCGGGCAGCATCAGGTCCAGCACCACCACGTCGAACACTTCCTCTTCCAGGGCCTGGCGCATTTGCTCGCCATTGGTCACGCCACGGCTCTGGATATTGAAGCGGGCCAGGTAGTCGCAGAGCAGCTCGCGGATAGGCACATCGTCGTCGACGATCAGGGCGCGGGTGTTCCAGCGCGGCTCGGTGAGGGGAGTGCTGTCATCGGTGGGCGAATCGGAAGGTGTCTGCATGCTGGGACTGCCGCCTGGTGATGCCGCCATCACTGGCCGCTATTGAAGATCAACGCTGCTGGCATATTAGTTCGCCAGCAGGCGCGGCGAAAGGCTGATTCGTCCAGGTGTCGGCGGTATGTTGGAAATGTATCGGTTTTGCTACATGGGATGTCATTGCAAGACGCCTCTCTTTCTATTGTGTGAAATTTCCGAGAAAATCCCAACCGCTTGCGCCAGTCAATTTTGCTCCTTAGTCTGCGCCGGTCGCTGCAAATTCAGCGATCGGGTGTAGCAGCTCGGACAAGATTGGCGCACGTCGCCCCCTTTAGTCAGGTGTTTCTTATCGCCTGCACTTTATGGTGGTCGTGCGCAGGGCGCCTTCGGGTGCGCCGGTTGCCAATCACCGGACTGCTAAACCTGCCGCACGGCCGCCACCCATTCGCTTAGCAGTGATGAGTGATGGCCTCCATTATTTGATTGGAGTTACATCATGCCAAATCTCACCCCCGATCCACCCTTCAAAGCCAACGAACAGCTCAGCGACGAAGAAATCCTGATCCATGTCGACGACCTGCTGCGCTGGATCGGCGCCACCGTTTACGAGTGTGCCGACAACAGCGTGGGCGCCGAGCGCGACCTGGCGTTTTCCGCCCTGCATAAAACCCAGCTGGCCCGCACGCTGATGGATATCCTGATCAACCGCTGCTCGACGGCCTGATACATCACCTCAGGAGCCGGCTTGCTGGCGATGGCTCAAGATAGTCGCCGAAGCTATTGGCGAGCGCTTCGCACTCGATTGCCACCAGGGCGGCTCCCACCTTGAGCGTTATTTCAGTCCGGTTATGAAGTTGCCCGGTATTGCGCCTGCGCCTCATTATTCAAACGCTCACAACATCTGTAGACGCAAGATTTATCCGTGAAAAGGCCAGCTTATTCAATCTGTTTGCAGCAGGAACTCTCGGCAGCGCTATTAGTTAGCCAGTAACTCTGCGTGCATTGGCGATAAGCCACTAACGATAGTCTTAAAGTGCTACTGCCGTGGCCGAGCAAGTACCCTTACGCCTGAAATAACGCCCTGTCTACCTAGTAGTTCTATCAGTATCGGATACCTCGCGTCTGCTGTTCAATTCAAATTGAGGTTGTTCATTTAACCACCAACTTCGATAGCTGTGCGTTGTGCGTTTATTTGCATGGGGCTGCGGTCGGGCTTATCGCTGGCTGTATCGGTTGTTGAGCAGCTAAGACAATGAATGGGAGGCAATAAATATGGCAAGTTCAACAAAAAACATGACGTTGGAAGAGGTGCAGAAAGCTCGCAATGCCTATGTGGCGGCGAGACGACAGCGCTCCGGAGCGCTCAAGGCCGAGATCGACTTGCCGGTTGTCGATGGTATCATTGATGCCAGTGACGGGACTTTGAGCGCCGAGGCCGTGCGCGCTGATCTTGAGGTGTCAATTCCGGAATGGGAGCAGTATGCAGACTTCCCCGGTGACCAGGATCACGTCAATCTGGAATGGGCTCCGGGACATAGTCCGGCTGACAATGATTTCAAAGTGGTCGCCAGCGTGACACTTACCGCACCGGTGGACCCTGACGTTTATTTCCCTGTTACCCTCAAGGTGCCAGTGGGCGAGATGTCTCCGGATGGTCCCTACACCTTGCGTTACCACATCCGAACGGCAAACGGAGAGGATGCACGTTGCGCCAATGTCCCGATCATCTGCGACAGCATGCCGCCCTGGAAGCATTATGAGCCAGGCAAGATGGTACTTCCCTTTACTCAGTTGACCGATAGGGAACTGGGGGGCCCGGGGGGGGGGGGGGGGGGGCCCCCAGGGGGGGTTTGGGCCCCCGGGGGGGGGGGGGGGGGGGGGGGGGGGGGGGTTTTGGGGGGGG
>NZ_JBGLYM010000028.1:0-68375 GCF_047303955.1 Pseudomonas sp. Pseusp88
GTAGTGAAACGATGCATCGCCGATGGTAGTGTGGGGTTTCCCCATGTGAGAGTAGGTCATCGTCAAGATTAAATTCCGAAACCCCATTTGCGAAAGCAGATGGGGTTTTGTTTTTGCGCGAGAAAATGTGCGACCCGCTTCAGCCGGGAAGGCCTTGTGGGAATCGTAAGCGTCTCCACCTACGACCCACGGTGCTGCGGTGGTGGTTCTCTAGCAACCAATTCGAGATTTCCATATGAAACCCAATCCGCCAATTGATAACGCACTACGCGTCGCGTTGGTTACAGGATCCACTTCCGGTATCGGCGCAGCCATTGCACGTACACTGAGCCTGGCAGGCTATGCGGTGGTCCTCCATTCGCGAAACTCGGCGGATACGGGTCGCGCTATGGCTGCCGAAATGAAACAGGCTATCTACGTGCAAGCTGATCTTGCTGTTGAAGCTGACAGGGTCAGGCTTGTTAACGAGGCGATCGCCGCGTGGGGTCAGCTCGACGTATTGGTCAATAACGCCGGCATAAGCAGAGTTATTCCGCACAGCGACCTTGCCTCGGCCACTTCGGCAGTGTGGAACGAACTTAACGAAATCAATGTGGTGGCGCCGTTCCACCTGATCGCGTTG
Source organism: Pseudomonas sp. Pseusp88 (assembly GCF_047303955.1). Lineage (NCBI taxonomy): Bacteria > Pseudomonadati > Pseudomonadota > Gammaproteobacteria > Pseudomonadales > Pseudomonadaceae > Pseudomonas > Pseudomonas sp. Pseusp88. The sequence continues at coordinate 623 of NZ_JBGLYM010000028.1, forward strand.
GCCGAATCAGCATTGCGCGATGCCGCCCGTACCCGTCGAGCAGGTAGCATCGTAAACATCAGTTCGCATGCTGGCGTCCGTCCTAAGGGCGCATCCATTCCCTACGCGGTGAGCAAAGCTGCGCTGAATCACATGACCCGCTTGCTCGCGGTGTCACTTGGGCCAGACATCCGCGTGAATGCTGTGGCGCCTGGCTTGGTCGACACGCCTCTGACCGCAGAGTGGAAAGATGCCCAAGAGTTGTGGCGAGATCGCGCCCCAATGCGCAGGGCGGCTAGCCCAGACGACATTGCAAAGGCGGTTGTAATGTTGGTTGATTCGGACTACTTAACCGGTGAGATACTCCTGTCAGACGGTGGATTGAACCTGACCTAGGTTTAGCGCTCTGCGCAGGGGCGGCGCGAGAACGAGTTACTTTGTTTTGCCGACGGGCTCAAACGCCGGACGGATACGGACCGATTTCAGCCGGGAAGGCCTTGTTGGAATCATGCAGAGGTGTCGGATGTACCGGCCCCTTCCCGGCTAAAGCCGGTCCCACAGACCCAATTCGGTTCATATCCCGCGCCCACAAAAAAGGCCGCATCTGCATGCGGCCTTCTTGTCCTGCGGCATCGAATTAAATCGCCTCTTCGACAACCTCTTGCTTCACCTCTTCACGACGACGGATGTACTTCCAGTCCGCCTCATCGATATAGATGCCGGCAGGCCCGCTGCCGCCTTCCAGGTCGATGGCGACATGAGCCGAGACTTGCGGCTTTACACTGGCCAGAATCGGTACGAAGCCCAGCTGCAGGCTGGTTTCCAGCAGTGCGGCCTGGTTGCGTTCGTCGATATCGGCGGCTTCGTCCAGGTAGTACGGCAGGCGAATACGGCCGGCCTGATCGCGGTCCATCAAGTGCAGCAACAGGTACATGTTGGTCAGCGCCTTGATGGTCATGGTCGTACCATTGGACGCCGCGCCGTCGATGTCGGTGTGGATAACCGGCGTGCCGTTGACCTTGGTGATCTCGAACGCCAGCTCGAACAGTTCCTTGAGCCCCAACTGGTTATGGTTGGCCGCTACCAGGCGAGCCAGATATTCCTTGGCTTCCTCGTTCTTGCTGTCCTGCTCGGCACTTTGCGTCAGGTCGAATACCGACAGGGTCTCGCCTTCTTCGTATTGCCCGGCGCTGTGGATGATCTGGTCGATATGCTTGAGTGCTTCCTTGTTCGGCGCCAGGACGATACGGAAGCTGGCCAGGTTGGAGACCTGCCGACGGTTGATCTCGCGGTTGAACAGCGCCAGTTGATGCTCGAGGCTTTCGTAGTCGCTGCGGATATTGCGCAGGGTTCGTGCGATATCAGTGACTGCGGCACGACGCGCCTTGCCCAGGGTCAGGGCTTCGTCGGTGCGGTGGGCATAGGCGTTGATCAGCAGTTGCAGACGACGCTCCATGTCATCTTCGCTGTCGAACTTGGCCACGCCTTTGAGGCGGATCTGTGCATACAGCGCTTCGATCTGACCGTCGCAACGTTGCAGGGCCTGCCAGCTGTCCTGATAGTCGTTGAGCAGCGGCAACAGGTTATCCAGGGAGTCGTCCACCGGGTCCATGAAGGGGGTGCCGAATGGCAGGTCTGCAGGCAGCAACTGGCGGCGACGCAGGGCGTCATCCAGGGTGCGCTGCTTGGATTCCAGATCGCCGATCTGCCGGGCGATCAGTTGCAGCTTGGCTGACAGTTGCTGAACGCGTTCGGTGAAGGCATCGCTGGAACGCTTGAGTTCGTCCTGAGCGGCTTCCATCTGCGCCAGTTGTTCCAGCTTGTCGGACTCCTCCACGGCCAGGGTCTGGCAACGACGGAAGTCTTCCAGAGCCTTCTGCGCATCCAGCACCTGTTGGTACAGGGCTTCGGTCTGGGACTTGCTCGCCGTACGGTCAGCCGCTACGGCCTGTTGGGTCTTGAGTTGCTTGAGTTCCTTTTCCAGACGCTCTTTCTGATCACGCAAGGCCGCACGATCCGCCAATGCCTGTAGGGCAGGTGGCTCGATGTGCGACAGATTGATCGAAAGCCCGGGCACCTGGAAGTGCTCGCCCTTGAAGCCATCGAGGATGGTTTCCAGTGACTTGACCCAGGCATCGCCGTCATCCAGCGCAATGCCTTGCTCGCCCAGAGGCAGACTGAACAGTGCGCTGTTGAACAGGCGCATCAGGCGCTCGACATCCGGTTGCGAGAACTCTTCACGCAGGCGGGCATAGCTGTTGTTGTCGGCGTGATCGAGTTGCTGTTTCACCGACTTCAGACGCTTTTCCAGGTCCCGTACACGCTCGTCGAGGTCTTCGGCGCTGAACTGACGGGATTGCGCCAGGGCGCCGGCCAGTTCGTCGTGAGCGTCCTTGGCGGCGAGCAACTGCTGCTCAAGCACCTTGGCATCTTCGACCAGGGCAAAGCGGTTCTTCAGCACGGCCAGTTCGCCAATCCAGCGTTGAATCCCGCTGATTTCCCGTTCCAGGCGCATCAGCTCCTGGGTACCACCGCGTTGTTCGTTCTGCAGGCCATCCTGCTCGCCGCGGTAGTGCTCGGCCTGGATGACCAGTTCTTCTTTGCGTGCCGAGGAGTAGTCCTGCCAGGTACCCAGCAGGGAATCGAGCAGCGGCGACAGACGATGCAGCTTGCCGCGCATCAGGTCACGCTGTTTGACCCCGGCAGCAAGGGCTTCTACCAACGGGCCGGCCAGGACCAGGGAGTTGTAGTCCTGTTCCATGCGTCGTACGTCACGGAAGGCTTCTTCGCATGCCGCGATGTAATCGACGCTGCCCGAACGCAGGCTGTGCTCGAAGGCATCAAGGAACAGTTGCTTGAGCTTGGCCGCGGTAATTTCGCGCATGTGCAAGAGGTTGATGAACAAAGCGCGGAAGGTCTTGAGGCTCTGCTCACTGGTGGAGCGCAGCGGGATCAGGGTCAGGTCCAGCGGGATCGAGGTATGACCGCCGACCAGCAGACGACGCAGCTCATCGGGTTTGAGCTCGTAGGCTTTCAGGCCTTTGCTTTCCAGATTGCTGAACAGCTCTTTCTGGCGCAGGCAGGTGTCGTTCTTCTGATAATGGGCCAGGTCCAGTTCGCCAGCATAGGCGAAGAACTGGTGACCAAAGCCGCCGCCCGGCCCGCGACCGACCACGCCAATCACATGGGGGCCGTGGGGCAGGGATACTTCGCAGAGGATGTAGCTGGTGTCGGTGGCAAAGTAGAAACGCCGCGATTGTTCCAGGCTGTACTTGCCGAAGCTCATGTCCGACATGCGCGCCAGGATCGGAAACTGCAGGGCGTTGATCGAGGCACTCTTGCCCAGGTTGTTCGCGCCATAGACCGACAGCGGGTGTTCCAGGGGAAACAGCCCGAGGCTGTAACCGGCGGTGTTCAGCAGGGCAAAACGGCGGATGCCATAACGTTCCTGGCTCATGCATCAAGCTCCTGTTGTTCTTCGGCAATGGCCCGGGCCAGCGCCAGCTCTTCGCTTTCCTCGCTGTCCTGGAATTCAGCCAGGTCCAGCGGGTCGTCGGTCTGCAGCAGTTTTTCGTCGCTGTCTTCATCGATAAGGATCGGTGTCGGCAGGGGCAGATTGCTGTGCAGGCTGGCCGCCAGGTCGCGGTCCTGCTGCACTGACAGGCAGACATCGAGAAAACGGTGCATCGGCGGCAGGAAGCGGTAGATACCGACTTCCTCGTTGGCAAAACCGAGCTGGGTCATGCGGCGCATGATCTTTTCTTCGAGCTCTTCCTGAGTCTGTACTTCGGCCTGGATGAACAGGTCGCGGTATTTCTCCAGCAACGATGGCAGTTCTTCACGGCCGAGGCTGCCGCCGTCGAGTACGGCGACCGGGTCACGGCCCTGGTCGGCCAGGTGCTCGACCAGAATGAAGGTGAACAGCGCCAGACGCTGGGCAGTCTTGTTCACTTGGGCCGCTGCCAGCTCCGGAACGAAGTAGTAGAAACCGCGGGTATCGCAGACCAGTTCGAAGCCCAGGGCCTTGAACAGGGTGCGGTACTGGTCCTGGGAGTTGGACAGTTGCGCATACAGCTCCGGGTCCCGGCGGCTGATATGGTAACCCTTGAACAGCTCGCGAAAGATCGGAGCGAGCTGGGACATTTCGGACAGATCAAGATGCATTGACAGTGCTCTCGGAGTTCTCGGGGGACGATTCGTCTTTACCCGAGGAGGCAAGGGCGAAGGAGCGCAGGCTGACCTGGTGCTCCTGTGTGAAGTAGTCGCGGCGCTCTAAACGGTCGCGAGAGAAACGCTTGTCCCGGGACAGGCGCGAGAACCAGTAGAGCAGTTCGTCTGTGGCACCGGTGGGCTCCTGTTCCAGCAGCCAGACCATCAGGTCCGGCAGCGGCAGGGCGTCTTCGCAGCGTTCGAGCATTTCCTTGACCGTACGCGGTGCGCGTGGCGCTTCGCCCTTGCGCGCGGCGGTGCCGGCCTTGGGGAAGCGTGCCGGTTTCGGCTCGAAGCGGGCCAGGGCATAGACATAGGCCTCGACCTGGCTGGCACTGCCGAGGAAGGTGCTTTGCGGCCGGGTAAACATCGGCATCGCCGCCTGCGGCACGGCATCCAGACCCTTGCGGCGGATCGCCGACAGGGCCAGTGCCGCGCCACGAGTCACAGCGTTATGGCGGCGGGCTTCTTCGCGCAATGGCAGCAGCAACTCACGGGCATGACGCAGGGTCAACTGGGCGCTGGTCTGCATCTCGAGGATGCGCGCGTGGGTGCGCAGCAGCATGTCGTCGTCGACCAGGTGACCCAGACGCTGCTGCTCGGTCAGCAGGCGCAGCAGGACGTTCTCGACCTTGCGTACGCCTTGCTCGAAAGCGCCGTCGGCGTTGACCAGCTGGATCATCGGCTCGACGTATTCATCCCAGGTCGCCAGGACCTCGGCATAACGTTGACGCAACGGAATCTGCCGGTTGCTGGTCTTGGCCCGATCGGCTACGGCGACCAGGGCCTGTTCGTCATTGGCGAGCTTTTTCAGCACGTCACGCACGCGCATGTCGAGCAGGCGCAGTTGCCTGGCCAGGTCGTCAGCGTCGCGGATATCGAAGGCATCCTGGATATATCCGGCCAGGCGCTCCAGATGGCGCAAATAAGCTTCGATTTCCAGGCACAGACCCAGCCGGTGTTCGCGGCGCAGGTAGGACAGGAAGTCGTGAATCTGCGCGTTAAGCTCGAAACGGTTCGGGCTCTTGGCGACGGGCACCAGGATATCCAGGCGAATCCACACGTCCAGCAGGTTGGTAATGTCCTGTGGCGTGCTGTCCAGTTGCTGCGCCGCCAGTTGCAGGCGCAGTTCGCTCAGGCTCAGGGTGCCCTGGTCGAAGTGCTCGCACAGGGGCTCAAGGAGCGCCCAGTGTTCGGCAAGGGCGCGCAGGACGCGCTTGGGTTCGATCATGGGAAGGCCGACTGTTGGCAAATAAAAGCAGCGATTGTACTGCATCAGCTCCCAGACAATTCACCTCCAATCGGCGAAGGGCGGTAGAATCGCCGCCTTAACTTATCCACAGGTGGCCGACCTTTGCTGAACGAGTCCCGCCGCCGCGCTTATTTGACCGCCATGCAGGTGGTCAATTGGCTGCCGCGCACTGAATTGCCCTTCGCCGCACCTTCGCGGCCGGAGCTGCTCGCGCCTCTGCCGGTTCCGGTCGCAGAGGTGGTTGTCGAGGCCCCGATACAGGAAGCGCCCGCTGTTGTCGCGCGGGCTGTGGAGCGGCCGAAGGTCGAAGTGCCACGGCCGTCCCTGGCCAGTACCCGTAACCAGGCGGTGGTCGAAGAGGCCGCGCCTGCACCGGCCAAGGCGCCCGTGGTGCCGCCACCGCGCTTTGCCCTGCAACTGCTGCGCTCCGGGCCATGCCTGCTGCTGGTGGAGCTGGTGACCGGCGAAGCCTTCCAGAGCCGTGACCCGTCCTACCTGCTGCTCAAGGACATGCTGCGCGCCGCCGGTCTGCCGGACAGCCCGCAAATCATCGGCGAGCCGGTACGCTGGCCACTATTGCTCCGCGGTCAGCTCGATCAGGGCCCGGAAGCGGCCAGGGATTTCGTCCAGGGCTTTGTCATGGCCCAGCTGGAAGAGGAGCCTTGCACTTGCCTGTGGCTGATCGGCCTGCCATCGGTGCGCTTTGCCGGTGAAGCAGATGCGCAAGCCTTCAATCGAGAACTTCAGGTCGATGGCCTGGGGTCGGCCTGGGCGTTGCCAGGTCTGGAATTACTGATGGACGAGCCTCAGCGCAAGGCAGATGTCTGGCAAGCCATGCGTCGGCTGATGACGCGTTGGAAGATTGTGAATGAGTGATGCAATCAGCTTCCGTCCCATGACCGAAGCGGACCTGGATGCGGTACTGAAGATCGAATACGCGGCCTTCAGCCATCCCTGGACCCGGGGGATTTTCCTTGACGGGCTCAAGTCCTATGAAATCTGGCTGATGTTCGAAGGTGCCCAGCAAGTGGGCCATGGTGTGGTGCAGATCATTCTCGACGAAGCGCACCTGCTCAATATCACCGTGAAACCCGAGAATCAGGGTCGCGGTCTGGGCCTGAGTCTGCTCGAGCATCTGATGAAGCGGGCCTATGCCCTGAATGCCCGGGAGTGCTTCCTTGAACTGCGCGACAGCAATCGCGCGGCTTATCGGTTGTACGAGCGCTACGGCTTCAATGAAGTCGGTCGTCGCCGTGACTACTACCCGGCAGTGGGTGGGCGTGAAGACGCGATTGTGATGGTCTGCACCCTGCTGGACTGACGGGTGCCGGGATATTTTGCAGGAGCTGCCGAAGGCTGCGAAAGCGGTGGGCCAGGCAGACCGATTCGCAGCCTTCAGCAGCTCCTGCAAAAACCACATTCCAATTCACATTCTGCTTGCGCAGGGTCCAGACGCTACCAGGGCTTGCCATCCAGCGGCTTGCGATGGGCCAGTTCCTCCTCATCCAGGCCATTGCCGCCGCCAATATCATCTTCATCGACGTCACTGAGCTTGGTGTCCATCGGCGTGCCCATGCCGGCTTCCTTCGCCGAGCGTGCGCCGTCTTCCAGGATCATCGTCTCGGCTTCCAGATCGTCGTCGGTGGGGTGATGGTCCGCCGTCGAGGCACCCGTCATGCCCGCCTCGCGTACGCGGCGGTCCGGTATTTCCTGTTCAAGTTCGTCTTCGGGGATCAAATCGCCAATGCGGGCGCTGGGCTCCTCTTCATCGAAGTGCAACTCTTCCATTGAGCCCATGCGATCTTCATTGTCGTCAATGGGTTCGGGTTGAGTAGCCCCGTAGGGGCGGCGTGATTCGGTCATGACGAGTCCTCCGATTGGCTATGTTTAAGGTTGACCTGGCCTGGGTAGGAAGATTCCTTCTGATTGGGCCAATGGCTTAATGGCACATTGGTCGTGACCTGAAGGGGCGGACGCGAGTCAAAGCTGAGCACCATCTTCGAGGCAGCAAAGCATGAACGAACTACAAGACCTGATCGACAACAACGAACGCTGGGCTGATGCGATCAAGCAGGAGGACCCGGAGTTCTTCGCCAAGCTGGCCCGCCAGCAAACCCCGGAATACCTGTGGATCGGCTGTTCGGACGCCCGTGTGCCGGCCAACGAGATCGTTGGCATGCTCCCTGGCGATCTTTTCGTCCACCGCAACGTGGCCAACGTCGTGCTGCACACCGACCTCAACTGCCTGTCCGTGATCCAGTACGCGGTGGATGTGCTCAAGGTCAAGCACATTCTGGTCACCGGCCACTATGGTTGCGGCGGCGTGCGTGCATCCATGCAGAATCGTCAGCTCGGCCTGATCGACGGCTGGCTGCGTTCGATTCGTGATTTGTATTACGAAAATCGCGAGAGTCTGGCGAAGTTGCCGACCGAAGAAGAACAGGTAGATCGTCTGTGCGAGCTGAACGTGATTCAGCAGGTGGCCAACGTCGGCCATACCAGCATCGTGCAGAACGCCTGGCATCGCGGTCAGAAGCTATCGGTGCATGGCTGCATCTATGGCATCAAGGATGGCCGCTGGAAAAGCCTGAATACGACCATCAGCGGTTTCGACCAGTTGCCGCCGCAGTATCGCCTGCGTCCGCTGGGCGAGTGAGAAGGTGTTGGAGCGTGGCTTGCCCGCGAAGCACACGATGCGGTGTACCTGACTTACCGCGTCGTTCAATTCGCGGGCAAGCCTCGCTCCAACTGCGCTATTACAGCGTGGAGTGCTTCAATACCGGTGCAGGCTTCTTCAGCTCATTGAGCGAGCGGGAAGTTTCGCCGGTCCGGCATTTGGCTGCTGCCTGATCAGGCGTCATTTTGCGTACTGAGGTGAAGAACAGCTGGCAGGTCTTTACCTTGTTGGTCACTTGCCAGTTCTGCACGCAGGCACTCAACATCGTGCTCGCGTTGCCGCCCGGGTTCTGGCCCATACCCGCCTGCCAGCAAGCTGCAGTCAAGTCTTGCCCCATCACTTTCAGGCCCGCAGCATCGGCCTTGGCCTGGTCGCCACCGTATTGCGCCGGATCGGCCGCATACCAGATATAGCTTGGGTGGTTGGAGCCCAGCACGGACACATTCTGTCCGGCAGTCGGGGTGATGGTCGCCAGGCCCAGTACGGCCACTGTCTGGCCATATTGCGACTTGATCCAGTTACGCACCGGAGCACCGAAAGCGACCATTGGCAGCGACTTGCCGCTCGGGCTCAGGGTGAATTGCTTGACCATGCCGGTCTGGTAGTCGGTGAAGTAGCTGTAGACGGTTTCCAGGGTACTGCCGGCGTTGGACGGGGCGGCAATCGGCGCGATGTCGATGATCGCCTGATAAGACGGTGTCTGGGTGGTCGGGATACCGTTATCCACCAGCAGCTCGGCCCAGCGGTCAGTGGTGGCAGAGTTCAGGTAGTCCTGGTATTCAGTCAGCGAATAATCCGGCGGGAAGTGCAACAGCTCAACGCTCTTGCGGCTGTCCAGCGCCATGCCCAATGGCAGGAACAGATACCAGTTGAACGCCCACTTACCATCGGTGTTTAGCCTGGTGGCGCCGTTGTAAGCCAGTTCGCCGGTATCCAGCAGTTGGGTCAGGGGCGTGCCGTAGGTATCCGGAACGCCCTTGATATCGGCCTGCAGGGTCTTGCCGTCGCTTCTGACCCTGACCGTGGCGGCGTTGTAGCCATCACGGCGTACGCTCTGATTGAGGTAGTTTTCGACGGTCTGTTCCAGTGTCCATTTCTTGAAGCAGATCACGTTGCAGTTGTTAGGGTAGGCAAACAGCCGGGTGACGCGTTCAGTATTGCCCAGATTGACACTGACATCGGCGTGTACAGCGGCGCTCAACATCAGGGCAGCGAGGGTGGTGCTGGTCCATAGTGCGGTTTTCAACATGCTCATATCCTTGTCAGCCATGCTCGCCCCGACCTGTTCGGGGCGGTGACCAATAATGGAACATGATTGATGGCGAAGTAATGGCCTGTGACGATTTTTTTTGTGACTGGATCAAAGCACGAAACGTTGCACCATAGAGTTCAAATGAGTTGCCAGCATTGACAGCGCATCGCTGGCCACAGTGGTCTGTTGTGCGCCCGATGCGGTCTGGGCGGACAGGTCGCGAATGCTGCTCAGGTTGCGGTCGACCTCGTTGGCGACCTGGGCCTGTTGTTCGGCGGCGCTGGCGATCAACACGTTGCGGTCGTTGATGGTCGAGGTGGAATTGATGATCACCGCCAGGGTTTCCCCGGCGGCAGCAGCCTGTTCCATGGTCAGGTTGGCCTGGTTGGCAGTCACCCGCAGGGCGTTTGCGGTTTCCTGAGTGCTCTTCTGCACGCCATTGATCAGGGTCTCGATCTCCGCAGTCGAGGCTGTGGTGCGTTGGGCCAGGGAGCGGACTTCATCGGCGACCACGGCAAAACCGCGTCCGGCTTCCCCGGCACGAGCCGCTTCGATGGCTGCGTTGAGCGCCAGCAGGTTGGTCTGGTTGGCGATGGCGTGAATCACATCGAGAATCTTGCTGATACTCAGAGTGCGCGCGGCCAGGCCTTCGGCCTGATGCGAGGAGTCGAGGACATTGCCGGTCAGTTCCTTGATCGAACTGATGGTGTTGGTCAGGCGTAGCTTGCCCTGCTCGGCGGCCTTGTTGGACGCCTCGGATTCGTTGACGGTATTGGTGGCGTTGTCGGCCACATTGACCGCTGCCTGACTCATCTGATTGACCGCTACGGCGGCGTGTTCGATCTCGGTGTTTTGCAGCATCAGGTTGTTGGCGCTGGACTCGGCGATGCTGCTCATTTCCTGAACCGATTGCGACAACTGGGTGGCCGCCGCATAGATCTCGTCGATAGTGCCGTGCAGATTGCTACGCATGCGGCCGAGCATGCTCAGCAACTGGGCGGTTTCGTCATTGCCTTCGGGGATCGGTTGCGGGCTGAGGTCGCCGTCGGCAATGGTGCTGGCGATATGCAGCGCCTGACGCACAGGGCGGATGATGCTCACGCTCAAGCGCCAGGCCAGCAGCAGGGTCAACAGCAGGGCGATACCGATGGTGCTGAACGCGATCAGGCGGGTCTGCCGGTAGCTGGCGCTCGCCGCATCCACCGCAGTCGCGGCGCTTTGCTTGTTCAGCTCGCGCAGCAGTTGCACCTGCATGTCCATGAGGTCGCCTTGCAGCGACAGCGTCGTGTTGGCGAGCATGCGCGCGTCATCGAGCTTGCGTTGCTCGATCAGCGTCATTTGCTCGTAGAGCGCGGGAATGAAGGCTTTGTAGGCGTCCTGCAAGGCAATGATCGAATCGTGCTCGGTGCCTGCGGCGACCCGGGCTATGTAGTCGCTGAAGTATTTTTCGACTTCGTTCTTGAGTTGCTCGACGTTGATCTTGCTGTTGACCGCTGCGCCCGGGTCATCGGCGTTGGCGATCAGGCGGGCCGACTCCGCCCGTAGCTTGACCAGATCCAGGGCGATTGCGTCAGCCATGGCAATACTGGGCAGGACGCCACTCTCCACCGCCGCGCCCTGATTGCGGATACCTTGCATCTGAAACAGGCAGAAGGCACCCATGGCCACCAGCAGCAGCGCCGTGACGCCAAAGCAAAGCACCAATCGTTGAGTGATCTTGAGTCGGCGCAGCACGGTAACCTGCGAGCGCTGACGTAAGAAGCGAGGCAGTAATTTTTTCACGATGAGTCAAACCTGCATCTGCGGGGGTTCCGGAGAGTCGGTTATAGGGCTGCAATGTGATGATTTTGTTACAGATAGTTCGGTGATGGCGTTTTGACGCCAATTTCTTATGAGCGGTCGTTATAAAATATTTACCGCCCGCCAAAGCATCCTGACCGCTAACCCGGCGCAGCAGGCAACCCCTTGTCCTGGATCAGGATTTCCCGCCGATCTCATCAAGAAAACCGGCGACGAAGCCTTGCAGGCGTACTTGGCGTTCCTGGGCCAGACGCGTGCCGGTGGCAGTCTGGAAACCTTCAGCCAGGTGCAGCAGTTTGGTCTGGAAGTGATCGAGGGCGAAGCGCTGGTCGTCATAGTCGCGTTGGGCGGCCAGTGGGTCGGTGCAGTCGTATAACTGGCTGCCCATGCGCCCCGCCACATAGAACAGCCGGGCGACGCCGACCATGCCGATGGCGTCGAGGCGGTCGGCGTCCTGCAGGATGCGCGCTTCCAGGGTCTTGGGCGTGATAGCGGCGGAAAAACTATGGGCTTCGATAGCATGGGAAACGGCGTCGATGCGTTCTTCGTCCCAACCCATTTCCGTGAGGATATCCCCGGCCTTGGCGGCCGCCAGGCGCGAGGCACTGGAGCGAAACGGCGAGTTTTTTTCCACCGCCACGCAGTCATGCAGCAGGGTGGCGGCCACCAACAGCTCCTGATCACCGCCTTCGGTATTACGCAGAGTGCAGACGTTGTGCCAGACCCGCATCAGGTGCGAACGGTCGTGGGCACCATCATCCTTGGCCACCATTGCGTGGGGCAGTAACAGGCTGGCGAGGTCCTGGAAGGGGGCGAAGGCTGCGGTCATTGAGGTACCGACGGGTAAGGAAGGGCGTTCAGGCAGTCTAGTGGGCAGTTCGGCTTTTTGACGAGAGATTCGCTTTTTCGATGCACGCGGTCTTGGCACTACGCGGGGGCCTGCAGAAGCTGCCGAAGGCTGCGAAAGCGGTGTGCCAGATAGCCCAATTCGCAGCCTTCGGCAGCTCCTGCATTAAAATCGCATTCCAGATCATAAAGAGGGCGTTAGCGTTATGCTGATGTTTTTCCTCTGGAACAGCCCCTCCATGAGCGTTTCCCATCGTCGTCCCGTGCCCCTGTCCAAAGCCTATCGCCTGCTTAACCATGGCCCGACCGTACTGGTCAGCGCTGCCCACGGCGGGCAGCGCAATATCATGGCCGCCGCCTGGTCCATGCCGCTGGATTTTGATCCGCCCAAGGTCGCCGTTGTTCTGGACAAGTCCGTCTGGACCCGGCAACTGCTCGAAGCCTCGGGCACTTTTGTATTGAATGTGCCGGTAGTGACCCAGGCCGATATTGTCCAGACCGTGGGTTCGACTTCAGGCCAGGAGCTGTCCGGCGCGCCAGGCCAGGACAAGTTCACCACCTATGGCTTGCAGACCTTTGCCGGTGAGCAGGTCGATGCGCCATTGCTCGAGGGCTGCGTGGCCTGGCTGGAATGTCGGCTGTTGCCGGAACCGCACACTCAGGAGCGCTACGACCTGTTCCTCGGTGAGGTCATCGCCGCCCAGGCTGACGAGCGCGTGTTCCGCGACGGGCATTGGCACTTCGAAGACTTGCCCGAACTGCGCACCCTGCACCATATCGCGGGCGGTAATTTCCTGACCATCGGCGAGCCGGTTGTCGGCCAGATGCTCAAGCCTGAGTAGGGAAGTTCCGCGTCGGCGTGCAGATTTGCCGACCATTGCTCAGATCGGCAATAAAAAGTCGTCAGCCCATTGTTGTCCTTGAAGGGCTGGCTGACGGCTTGCCGCGATTGTTTTACTCTGGCGGCCGCGCTGTTTCGGCGTGTCTCTGGATAGATCAAACATGGATTGCCTTCCGCGTCTTCGCATAGTGCTCGGCCTCGCGCTGTGCCTGCTGCCTTTTGTCTTTGCCCAGGCGGGCGAATGCCTCAAATATCAGCCTGAACCGGCCAGCCTCAGTGGCCAGTTGGTGCGCAAGGCGTTTGCCGGGCCGCCCAACTTTGAAGATGTCGCCACCGGCGATGAGCCGTTGATCGGTTACTACCTCAAGCTGGCCGAGCCGCTGTGCATGACCGGCAACGCGGACGAGGAGGACGTCGACCTCGATGCCGACGTACGCCTGGTGCAACTGGTGCTGGATCAGAAAGGTTACGACACACTGCGGCCGTATCTGGGCCAGCAGGTCGAACTCAAAGGCACGATGTTCGGCGCGATCTCGGGCTACCACAACACACCCGTGTTGTTGCAGCAGGTCGAAAAGGTCAGCGGCCAGCCAGCGCCTGCGCCTGATTGTGCGGCGCTTGATAAAACCTTCTCGGCAGTGGTCGACGGTTCCTATGATCCACCCATGACTGCCAGCATTTCCGGCAAGGAACGCGCTTATTTCTATACGGCGCCGAATTTCGCCTGCACCAACAAGAAAGTCTTCGTGGTGCCGGGTGACAAGATCGAGGTGTCGCAGATTTCCGAAAACGGCTGGACCAAGGCTGCCTACATAGCCAAGGACGGCAAGACCTTCAGCGGCTGGATCGATCAGGGGCAGGTACAACTGGACGCGGTCGAGCCTGAAGGCGGCGAGGGCGAAGAGGCGCTGCCTGATGATGTCGACACCTACACGGTGGTTCGCCACGAGTGCGTTGATCTGAACATCGACAAGAGCTGCGGCGGGCTGAAGAAAAAGTGGGATGCACTGATGGAAGAGTACAAGGGCACCCAGGAAATCATAGATGTGCTGAACGAAAACAAGCCGCCAGTGACGAAGTGATGCGCTCCGTTCAAGCCATCTGGGCGGGCTAATTGACACAGATCATGGGGGCTTTTACCCGATTTCCGGAAAAGCCCTTTATAATCTGCGGTTTTTAGCCCCCTTTGATGTGAGAAACAGCGTGAGCCTACCCGCCTGCCCGAAATGCAATTCCGAGTACACCTACGAAGACGGCGCCATGCTGATCTGCCCGGAATGCGCCCATGAGTGGTCCGCCGACGGGTCTGCCGACGCCGACGACGAGGTCAAAATCATCAAGGATGCGTCCGGCAATGTGCTGGAAGACGGCGATACCATCACCGTTATCAAGGACCTCAAGGTCAAGGGCACGTCCCTGGTGGTCAAGGTCGGCACCAAGGTCAAGAACATCCGTCTGGTCGATGGTGATCACGATATCGATTGCAAGATCGATGGCATCGGCGCGATGAAACTGAAGTCTGAGTTCGTCAAGAAAGTCTGAGACCTTCCCGCCAGGCTTCACCGCCTGGCTTCGTTGCCTGTAATGCCCTACTTGTTGCAGGCAATGCGCTCGATATCGCTGGCCACTGTGTCGTTTTCCACCGGCTGTTCCCGCCAGTTGATCTGGTCGCGATCAAGTGCCTCCATCGTCAGGCCTGAGCCGAGAAAGTGCACAGTGTCTTCCGTGCAGTTGTAGACCCGCCTGGAATAGACAACTCCGCTGATACCCGAGCGTCTGACCACGATCATCCTTTCCTCGGCGCTTCCGCTTTTATCGATCAGTACGTACTGGCCGAGCTTGTCATTGGGGATGACAATCACTTTTTCCTCGGCACTCGCGGCGGACACAAGCATCCACAGCGCCATGAACGCCAGACATCCCTTCATTACCGCCTCCTGCCTCGAGCCTCCCAGCGTTTGACTCTAGACACATTTGCGTGGGGTATTGCTGCAATAATCAGAAAAACCACATTCCAATCCTTCATCATGTGAATTGAAATGGAGTTCTGCAGGAGCTGCCGAAGGCTGCGAAAGTGGCGTATCAGATAGACCCCATTCGCAGCCATGTGTTTGTCCGGCGACAGCGCAATGCTGGAAATACGGCGATTTCAAAAAAAAGGAATTCATCCATGCCACCGTTCCTCGATCTTCACGCTTTACGCGTTATCGCCCAACGCTCGGCGGCCGTGAGGCAAACCTGCAACTGCATCAACAAACCCCTGGCCGGCTGGGAAGGCTGGCCCGTGTCATTGCGCGAGGCACAGCTTGAGCAGGCCGGTACGCTGGCGGCTTTGCCACGGGAGGAGGCGACGCTTGATGAATACCATCCTGACGGCACGTCCTACTGGTCGGTCGACGCACCCATCGCCCCGGCTTTCTATCCCTACAATCTGTGCGGCGTGTGGCTCTGTCGGGAGTGCGGGCGAGCCTACCTGCGCTACAACGACGACGGTGCTTACCACTCGGAAAGCCGTATCCGAGCTCTCGATCCGTCATTAATTGTCGACGCCCAATAAAAAGCCGCTTCTGCAAACAGAAGCGGCTCGGGTCATGGCGTCAGCACATCAGTGCATGAACAGCGCAATCAGGATGATGACCGGGATAGGCACACCGAGGAACCACAGCAGTAATGAGCGCATTGTCTTTCTCCTGGCTTAACGAGCCGTTGTTGTAGTGGTGTAGGTACGGGCTTCAAGGTAGATGTCAGCATCGCGACGGCGACCGCCGTAGATGGCTGCGAAGCTGGCGAAGAACGCACCGATCAGCAGCGAGATAAAGGTCCACAGCGAAGTCCAGGCGGCGGCTTTGGCGGCGGTATCAGCGGCATTCTTGGCAGCGGTCTTGGCGTCTTCCACTGCCTTGGCGGTCTGACCGTAGACTTGATCGACACGACGCTCGGCATCAGCCTGGCTGAGGTTGGTGCGCTGGGCGATCAGTTGGGCCAGGTAGGTACGATCCTCGGCACTCAATTGCCCGCCATTGTTCAGGCTTTTGGCGAAGATGCGGAAGACCACGCCCTTGGCGGCGTCATCACTGACGGCGGCAGGACGATCATCACGGAACAGGGTGTCAATGAAGTAGCCATAGTCCTGGCCGCTGCTGTTGCTTGCGGCGCTGCCCGCCACTTGTGTCGCGGCGCTGGCTGCACCGGAGGCAACGCTGGCACCGGCTTGCACGCCGCCACTGACGACGCTGCTGACCGAACCGACAATGAGAATCGCAGCGATCAGCGTCGAGACTGCCCAGGCCAGGAAACCGTGGGCGGTGTCGCGGAAATACACTTCATCGCCATGCAGATTGGCCCATTTCACCCGCAGGCGACCGGCAATGTAACCGCCCAGGCCCGACGAGACGATCTGAGTGAACGCCAGCCAGATAATGGTCGAGATTCCCAGTGTCTTGGCGCTCACACCGCTATCGGCCCAAGGCGAGACAGCGGAGAAGCCAAGACCGAAGCCGAGCAGAACCAGAATGAGGGAAAGGGCAGCAGCGCCGGCGGCACCCGCGAAGATCGCCCCCCAGGACACGCCTGAGTGGTTGACCGACTCTTGCGCAACGGCAGGGTAAGTATCAGGGGATGTAATCATTGTTGTGTTGCTCCGTGCTCGAATAGTTTTGTTACATCTTCACGGGGAAGATTGCACTCGCTATGCCAACCGGGAGCCTTGGTTAAATATGTTGTAATTCAATAGGTTACATCTGTGTTTGAATTTTCATTCATGCATTCTGCAAGGTCTGGCCATTTTTCACTGGGCGTTATGCATGACTGCGTTGCGCAGAGTAAGGCGACGCGCCGCCTTGCAACAAACGCAGATCCGTTGGAGTGAGGCTTGCCCGCGAATTGCACCCCGCGGTAAGCCAGGCACAGCGCGTCGAGGCCTTCGTGGGCAGCCTCGATTCAGCAAGCTGAAACTTGTTTGACAGGAAACGGTGTCGGGTCTTTGAGTACATCCCATCAAGGCACGCGCCGTGACGCGCCTTCCAGGGTTTTCCACAGGTTGCGCATGGTCGGGTTCTGATTGGCGATGGCGCAGTACGAACGTATCTCCAGGCGCGTGCTCCACTCCTCGCCGCCTGCGCGCACCAGTTGCCCGCGTTCAAGCTCATCGATCACTGCGCTCTGGGGCAGCCAGGCCACGCCGTAGCCCTCAATGGCCATGCGCATCAACAGCATGGTCATATCGGCTTCGTAGCAGGGTTCCAGGGCAATGGCACCGGGGCCGTTCCTGATGACGATATCCACCACCCGACCGAGAAAAGTCGTCGCAGTGTAGGCCAGGTGCGGTACTGGTTTACTGGCGCTGCCGGGCAGGCGATACAGCGGCTGGCCGCGTTTGTCGGGGGCGCACAGCGGAATGAAGGCGTCATGGCCCAAGGCCAGGCTGCCGAAGCGCTCGGAGTCGAGCAGGATCGGTGCCAACGGATGGTGATAGACAATCATCAGATCGCAGTTGCCTTCCTCCAGGGCAATCACCGCGTCATGGATATTCGCCGCGACGACCCGGGCATTGAACTGCTCGTTGTGCTGCTGAAACTGCGAGAGCCATTTGGGCAGAAAGGTCATCGAGAGGCTGTGGCCTGCGGTGATCTGGATCGAGCGCCCCGGCATGCGCTCCACTTCGCGCAGGGTCGAGCGCAGTCTGAGCAGTCCGCCGAGGGCCTCCTGACTTTCCTCGCAAAACAGCTTGCCCGCCGCCGTCAACTGCACGGGGTAGGTGCTGCGATCCACCAGCTCGACGCCGACCCACTCTTCGAGGGAACGAATCCGTCGTGACAAGGCCGACTGAGTGACGCAACGCACTTCGGCTGCTCGGGAGAAATTCTTCCACTCGGCGATTGCCAGAAGATCATCCAGCCACTTGATATGCATACCCGGCCCTCACTCTGTGTGGCGGCCAGTTTACTGCGCTCAGCCCCGGCAATAGCGGCTGTTTCACAAACTATTCCAAAAGCGCATAGCGCCATCGTGATTACTCATCACCCGCGTTGCCCGGCGTCCTTAGAATCACCCTTGTAGCACCGATGCCAAAGAGCCATCGGGCGATCGATTTCGTCTTCCGCTCCAGCTCCTGCCAAGTAAAAAAGTAAAAAAATCACTTGAGGAACGCGCCATGAACAGTCGCTCTGCGAATAAACGCTCCACGAAAAACCGGCTTCCCCGTCAGATCGCCATCGGCATTGCCTTGGGTGTACTGGTGGGTTGGGCATGCCATCACTTTGCAAGCCCGCAAGGCGCCAAGGACATCGCCGCTTACTTCTCCATGGTCACCGACATCTTTCTGCGCATGATCAAAATGATCATCGCGCCGCTGGTGTTCGCTACCCTGGTCGGCGGGATCGCCAGCATGGGCAATTCCCGCTCGGTAGGGCGCATCGGTCTGCGTGCCATGACCTGGTTCGTCACCGCGTCGGTGATCTCGCTGCTGATCGGCATGGGCCTGGTCAACCTGTTCCAGCCCGGTGCCGGGTTGAACATGGAAGTGGTTCAGCACGCGGCGACGCCGCTGGCAGTCAATACCGGAGATTTCAGCCTCAAGGTGTTTATCAGTCATGTGTTCCCGCGCAGCATTGCCGAGGCGATGGCCAACAATGAAATTCTGCAGATAGTCGTCTTCTCGCTGTTCTTCGGCTTTGCCCTGGCAGGCGTCAAGCGCGCCGGTTACACCCGCATTACCGACACCATCGAAGAACTGGCCAAGGTCATGTTCAAGATCACCGACTACGTCATGGCCCTGGCGCCGATCGGCGTATTTGCCGCCATCGCTTCGGCCATTACCACTCAGGGCCTGGGCCTGCTGGTGGATTACGGCAAGCTGATCAGCGAGTTCTACCTGGGTATCGTGCTGTTGTGGGGCGTGTTGTTCGGCGCTGGCTATTTCTTCCTCGGCCGCTCGGTTTTCACCCTCGGCAAGTTGATTCGAGAGCCGATTCTGCTGGCGTTTTCCACGGCCAGCAGCGAATCGGCCTACCCGAAAACCATCGAAGCCCTGGAGAAGTTCGGCGCGCCCAAGCGAGTGTCCAGTTTCGTCCTGCCACTGGGTTATTCCTTCAATCTCGACGGCTCGATGATGTACCAGGCATTCGCCATCCTGTTCATCGCCCAGGCTTACAACATTGACCTGAGTTTCACTCAACAGCTGCTGATTCTTCTGACCCTGATGGTCACCAGCAAAGGCATGGCCGGTGTCGCCCGTGCCTCGGTGGTGGTGGTTGCCGCGACCCTGCCGATGTTCAACCTGCCAGACGCCGGTCTGCTGTTGATTCTGGGTATCGACCAGTTCCTCGACATGGCCCGCACCGCGACCAACGTGGTCGGCAACAGCATCGCCACCGCCGTGGTCGCGAAGTCCGAGCCGCAGGAAGAGCCTGAAGAAGAGGCAGCGCTTGCCCAGCCTGTGGGTGCGATTGCCTGATTTGGAAATACCTGTTGGCGTAAATCGGGTGGGAGCGAATTCGCTCCCACAGGATTTCGGTCATTGATCAGGTTTTGCGTTGTTCGAGAAGAGAGCAGGTCATGCAAAAAACAAACGAAGCCGCCCCGGTGCGCAAACTGGGCATCGTCGGCGGCTTGGGCTCCCTGGCCGGTGGTGATCTGTTCTACAAACTGGTCAAGTCCCGGGCAGTGCTTGAGGATCAGGGGCGCTATCACTTTCTGTTCGAGCAGCATCCGTTCAAGGACGTGTTGCTGCCACTGGATCGGAACGCCGTCATGACCTCGCGCAAGTTCTATGTCTTCCAGGTCTGCAAGTCCTTCGAGGACAGTGGTGTCGATGCAGTGATGCTGCCGTGTTTCGCCAGCCACACCTTCCGCGCCGAGATTCAGGAAGAGCTCGGCATTCCGGTACTGGACATGCTTGACGCCCTGCGCCAGCACATCGGCCATGTGGTCGAGCGCGGTACGACTCTGGGCGTGATCGCCTCGGATTATGTCCGCCATTCGGGTTTGTTCGAGCGGTATCTGGAGGGCGACTACCGCATCGTCTATCCCGATGCCTCTGCCCAGACTGCGCTGATGGAGGCCATGTACGGGGTCAACGGCATCAAGGACGGCCATCTGGAAGGCGTCCCCTTCGAAGCGGTGTATCAAGCCTGCCTGTCGTTGCAGGAGCAGGGCGCGGCGATCATCGTGCCGGGCATGACCGAGCTGTCGCTGATTTGTTCGGACCTGCAACGCCGGGGCATCAGCGCTCTGGATATCAACGAGATCTACGCCCACTTCGCGACCCAGGCGGACGGCCAGCCGACACGCCCGCCGTTCAAGCTCGGAATTGTTGGGGGAGTGGGGCCGGCGGCCACGGTGGACTTCATGGGCAAGGTAGTGGTCCACACCCCGGCGGACAAGGATCAGGAACATATCAAGATGGTGGTCGAGCAGAACCCCCAGATTCCCGACCGCACCGCCAACCTGCTGCGCGATGAGACCGACCCGACCATGGCCCTGTACGCCACCTGCAAACGCCTGGAAAGCGCCGGAGCCAATGCCATCGCCATCCCGTGCAATACCGCCCATGCCTTTGTCGAGCGGATCCAGGCGCACCTGCGCGTGCCCATCGTCAACATGCTCAGTGAGACGGTGGAGTGGATTGCCGAGCATTACGGTTCAGGCAGGACCATCGGCCTGCTGGCGACCTCGGGCACGGTCCAGAGTCAGGTCTATCATGAGGTCGCACGGCATGCCGGGCTGCAGATCATCACGCCGGGGCTGGACTATCAGGCGATGGTCATGCAGGCCATCTACGGTGAACGCGGGATCAAGGCCGGCTATACCGATGGCCTGTGTCGCGAGCAGCTGTTGCTGGCTGCCGAGCACCTGTGTGAACTGGGCGCCAATGTGCTGATCCTCGGCTGCACCGAGCTGCCCCTGGTGCTGCAACACAGCGCAGGGTTTCGCCTCAACGGACATGTGGTACCGCTGGTGGATCCGACGACCATTCTGGCGTTGCGCTGTGTGGCGTTGGCGCGGGGTAGATAACGCCGGCTCTCACAGACGATGTGTCATGCTCAATCGCATTCCAGTCCCGGGCCTGGAGATCACTGCGCGCCCGCCCCCTTACACTGCGAAGAGGGTGATTGCACCAGCCCGGCCTTGCCATCCGCGACAAAATCCGCGCGCTTCTGCGCCACCTTGTCACGCAGGGCGGCGTAGTAGTCCGGTTGTTGTTGCAGGCGATCGGTCAGCGGCAATAGCTGCGCCCGACCATCGACGACTCCGCCAACGGTACTGATCGTACTCAGGGTATCGACGGTATCGCTGTTGCTGCCAAACGGGTCGACCGCAAAGCTCAATACTTTGCCGGTGGCATCGCGCAGGTTGGCCGTGCCGAACAGCGGCAGTTCGACAATAGGGCCGTCGGCGATATTCCACACGCCGAAGGTCTGACCGAAGTCGGCCTTGTGCCGTTCGATGCCCATCTTGCCTGACACATCGATCAGGCCGACGACACCCACCGTCGTATTGATCACGAAGCGGCCAAAAGTCGCTACCGAGCGTTGGCCGTTACCTTGCAGCAAGTCGTTGATAAAGACTTTTGGCTCACCGAAGTTGGCGACGAAGTTATGCACACCGTCCTGGAAAAAATCCGGCAGATGGCGATAACCACGGGCGACTGGAGCAATGGCGTAATCATCAAGCACGCGGTTGAAGCTGAATATGCCGCGGTTGACGCTTTCGGCCGGGTCATGCAGCGCATAGGGCACGCTGTCGCATGGACCCTGGCGCGTGTCGCTGACTGGAGTGTGGCTGCAACCGCTGGCGAATACGGCAATAAGACTGACCAGACTGGATCGAGCAAAAAGAGTGGGCATGCGGGATATCTCGACGAGGACTGGGGGCGATCCTGCCTGCGGTTTTTTGCTCGGGAATTTCCAGTTGATTGCAAAACAGTCGCTTTATTGCCGAATTGAAATATATGACGGCACGCGGCAAATGGTTTTAGATGAACGCTCCTGCCTTCGTCGCGACAGTGTGTTCCTGTGAGCCATTTACTGCTGGTGGACGATGACCTTGAAGTCCTCGCCCTGTTGAAAAAATTTCTTGAACAGCACGGCTATACCGTCGAAGTGGCCATCGATGGCCCCGGGATGTGGCGGGCGCTGGAGCGGCGCTTGCCGGATCTGATCATTCTCGATGTGATGCTGCCCGGCGACAATGGCCTGGTGCTGTGCCAGCGCCTGCGCGCCGAACATGCGGTGGCGGTGATCATGCTCACCGCCATGGGCGAACTGAGCGACCGCGTGGTCGGCCTGGAATTGGGCGCCGATGACTACCTGACCAAACCCTTCGATGGTCGGGAATTGTTGGCCAGGGTCCGCGCCGTGCTCAGGCGCACCGGTGATGGCAGACAAGCCACGGACTGCGGCCCACGGCCGATCCTCGAATTCACTCACTGGCAGCTGGACGTGATGCGCCGCGAATTGCGCTCGCCGGACAAGGTCATGATTCCCCTGTCCAACGGCGAATTCGAGCTGCTGCTGGTTTTTGCCGAGCACCCGCGACGGATCCTGTCGCGGCAACAATTGCTCGATATGGTTCGCGGTGAATCCCATGAGGCCTTTGATCGCAGCGTTGACGTTCAGGTCAGCAGGCTGCGACGCAAACTGGAAACCGATACGTCAGGCCCGCCGATGATTCGCACCATCCGTAACGGCGGCTACCTGTTCACGCCCCATGTGGTGCGGCGATGAGCCTGCTCGACACGTTCAAGGCCCGCTATCGTCGGCCGCACAATACCGTGGCCCGCTGGATTGCCTTGACCACCATGGGCGCCATGCTCACTGCCCTGGCATTGGGCGGTTTGCTCAGCCTGTTGGCGGGTGTCTGGGCCAAGCCTCCACTGCTGGAGGCCGGGTTGATGGAAAAGGTCGCCGCAATTACCCGCATCATCGAATCGGTATCGCCACAACAGCGGCCCGCCATCGCCAGGGCGGCCAGTGATCAGGGCTTTACCGTGGAGTGGCTACGCCAGCATGCCGACGCTCAGATGCCCGTGCTGGATGACGCGGGGTTCCACAAGGGCTCGAGCCTGCTGCGCCAGTTGCTGGGCAATGCCAGCACCCGGATAGAAGCCTACGAGCCCGCTGACTGGCCTGGGCAACAGGCAGACAAACGCTATGCGCTGCTGCTGCAACTGATCGATGGCTCCTGGGTGATGTTCTCCTCGCCGACCCGCAGTTGGGGCTTGAACGAGTTGCCGCGCAACTTGATCGTCATTGCCTTGGCATTGCTCTCCACCGTCGTCGTCGCACTGATCGCCACCCGCCATCTGGCCGGGCCTCTTGAGCGTTTCGCCCAAGGCGCGCGCCGCTTCGGCACCGACTTCAAGGCCCCGCCGATCCCGGTGGAAGGCCCGCAGGAACTGCGCCAGGCCATCCTCGCGTTCAATGCCATGCAGGCGCAGTTGCAGCACTTTCTGCATGACCGCACGCAAATGCTTGCCGCCATTTCCCACGACCTGCGCGCACCTCTGACCCGCATGCGTCTGCGCGGCGAATTCATCGACGATCTGGAACTGCAATCGCGCCTGTTCCGGGACGTGGACGAAATGCAGGCCATGGTCAATTCTGCCTTGGAATTCTTTCGTGATGACGCCCGGCTCGAATCCGCCACGTCCTTCGATCTGGCCGAGCTGCTGCATACGGTGATCGATGATTTCAAGGATGCGGGCACCGACGTGGCGCTGATCGCCCCCAACCGTTTTGTCTATGTGGGGCGGCCGGTCGGGATCAAGCGGATGCTCACCAATCTGGTGGAGAACGCCTGCAAATACGGGCATGAGCCCTGCGTCGAATTGATCAGCGCAAGCGACCGGGTGGAAATCTGCGTGCTGGACCGTGGGCCGGGCATTGCCGCAGAACATCACGAAGCGGTCTTTACTCCGTTTTATCGCCTGGAAGGTTCACGCAATAAAAACACCGGGGGCGTCGGCCTGGGCCTGTCGGTGGCTCGGGCGACTGTACTGGAGCATGGTGGCACCCTGACGTTGCGTAACCGCACAAATGGCGGTCTCGAAGTGAAGGTACTGCTGCCCTTTGGCTGATCAGCGTCGACTCAGGGCCAGACGCGCGGCGAACAGCACAAAGATCGCGCCTGTAGTGCGATCCATCCAGCGAATCACCTGCTCGCGGCGCAGAATCCCGGCCAGTGGCCGGGTAGCGCCAATCAGCACCGCCGACCAGACCAGGCTGAGCAGCACATGAATGCCCACCAGGCCGAATGTCCAGATGATCAGAGGCTGATCCTGGGGAATGAACTGCGGCAGGAATGACACATAAAAGATCCCGACCTTGGGATTGAGCACGTTGCCCAGCATACCCTTGAGCAGCCAGTTGCCGCCTTGGCGCTGGACGCCGTGTGCGCTGGCCAACCCGCTGCGCGGACGCACAATCATGTTCACTCCCAGCCAGCACAGATACGCCGCACCGCAGTATTTGAGCATGCTGAACGCCAGTTCCGACACCGCCACCAATACCCCCAGACCAAAGGCCACGGCTGCGCCCCAGATCAGGCAACCCAGATTAATCCCCAACACCGCCCGCACTGCCTGATGCTTGCCTTCCACGGCCGCCGTGCGCAGGATCAGCGCGGTATCGAGCCCAGGCGTCAGGGTCAGCAGGGTGGCGGCAAGGGTGAAGGCCAGCAGGTTATCGGCGATGGACATGGAGGGGGCTCGATGTGGGAGGCAGTGGTGAGCAGGCGAGTCACGTAGGTGAGGGCTGACTAGCGGGTTGCGGACAAATAATCGAGTGTATGACTTTCTAAGTCGATGGGATGGCATCGTGCATAAAACCAATCTTCGCAAAGTAGGAGGCTCAATCATGTTGGTTGTCCCACCTGCATTCCTCGATCAATTGCATCTGCAAGCAGGTTCAACGGTCAGCCTGGCTATTGAAGACGGTCGGCTGGTGCTCACTCCCAAAACCAGGCCGGGCTATACGTTGGCAGAATTGCTGGCTGCTGCGGATTACTCTCAGCCGCAATCGGTTAAAGGGCGTGAATGGCTGGACGCTCCCGCTGTCGTTGGTGAGTTGATCTTGGGGCCCGTAATGGGCGCAAGATAGATACCTTGCCAGCAGATATCATGGAAGAAGTGTTGGCAAGACTGGCTGAACAAAGCCACTAACGCGCTCCGTAGCCAACGCTTGGCCTAACGTCGACCCACACCCGAGGAATGACAGGTTGAAACAGAAAATCGCCGTAATAGGTGCCGGTGTCGTCGGCTTGTCAGTGGCGCGAAGCCTTGCGCTGCAGGGCGCCTCGGTTACCTTGCTGGAAGCCGCCACAGTCGGTTCAGGCACCAGCGCAACGAGCTACGCCTGGGTCAACTCCAACGGCAAATCACCGGACGCGTATCATGCGCTCAACGTAGCGGGGATGAACGCGCATCGCCTTCTGCAGCAGCAAAGTCCGTCGCAAATCCGCTGGCTGGACGAGTGCGGCACCCTCGAGTGGGCCGCAGAACCTTGCGAAGCCGCACGTCTGCAAACGCGCGTCGAATCCCTTGTCGCCAAGGGGTACGCGGTAGTCCCGGTGGAGCGCCAAGCGCTCTCCAGATCGCTGCCTGAGCTGATTCTGCCAGCCGACTCGATACCGATCTGGAGCTTCCCGGACGAGTCATTGCTCTGCCCTGCGCTGTTCGTTGCGTTCTTGCGCTCGCAAGCCATTCAAAACGGCGTATCCATTCTCGAACACCAGCAGGTCACCGGGATCGATGAACATGCCTGCGGCGTGCGCCTGCAACTGAATAACGACACCTGTTGGGAAGGTGATATCGCCGTCAGCGCAGTGGGTCGATGGAGCGCGCCATTGCTGGCCACTCTGGGTGTGGAGCTGGCCATGGTGGATGCCGACCAGCCCGGACGCATCAGCTGCAGCTTCCTCGGCCGCACCTCGCCGGCGCAGATCCAGTTGCGCTCGAATCTGATCACCCCGGAGATCAACATCAGGCCCGACGGCGGCGGTCGCCTGCTGTTGCAGGTGCTCGACATCGATCATCAGGCTGATCCTGCGCGAGTGCCTGCTGTCGATAGCCCGGTTGGAACAGAAATGATGGCGAGACTGGCGCGGGTGATGCGCAATAGCGCAAGCGTGCAGCTTGAGCAGATAATCGTAGGCCAACGCTCACGCCCTGCCGATGGCCTGCCGGCGGTGGGCTACGTGACCGATCGCAAGCGCGTCTATGTGGTCGCCACCCACAGCGGCATGACACTGGCGCCAGCCTTGGGGAGCCTGGTCGCGGAGGACATACTGACTGGCTCTCGGCCAGCGATACTGGCGGATTTCAGCCCCGACAGATTGATAGGCAGGAAGGCGAGCGACTTTCAGGAGATTGAAACCCATCATTTTCCGGCGGCGCAGTGAGCGGGTTCTTTAGCAGATAACTGATGCTTACGGCCGCAACGGCCGTAAGTAGTAGCTGTCTTGGCTCAATTATCTGCTTCCTGATTTCCCTGCGGTTTCAACCGATATCAATGCGCGTCTCAGCCAGCGCTGTCATTACAGGCGAGTTCCCCGGTCCGAATAGGTAAATCAACACCTGGCTTTAGCACACCTGCACTATAGCTGTGCCCAGTGCCTGCGCTCTAAGCTGGGAGCGCTACATATCGCCCAACCGCGCGGTCTGAAGTGCTTTTGATTTCAGAGAATGATGCTGCCGGCGGCATTGGAGTCAGGGTGTGTTATTGCGGCTATGTCTTGAGATGCATTGACTGTACCTCTCATGCAGACGAACCAGGAGTTGTCCTTGAAATTGAAATCAGCTAAAGCCGTCTATTTGAGTCCCTTTTTAAGAAAACCAATCAGTACAACCCTGGTATCTATGACGCTATTGGTTTGTGGAGGGGGCAGTATTGTTCCTGCAAATGCCGATACCGCAGTGGCAGCTACCAAGTTTGCTTCAGGCGATACTTCTTCGGCAGCGTGCACCAACGAATCGAATTTCCTGGCTGGAACAGTGGTGGAATACGAAAGCCGCGATAATCTGTCATCGGCCGTCAGCCGTAACAAAACTGAAACTCTTGGCCCTGAACCTTTCGCCGGGGTAAACCCAATTGCTTCGTTGCACACGTCGTACCTGAATAATTCGTCACTCTTTCAAACAACGACCTATGCGCAGATCAAGGACGGTCGGTTGATTCGATATGGGGATCGGCATGGGGCTGGTGCGTCATTGGTAACCACCACTTACAATCCGCCTCCCTCTACGCCCATTGATTTGCAGCCTGGAGAAACGTTCACCGTCAGTTACAGGGGCAAAGCGGTCGGTACAGGCGTAACGGTTGAGTTCGATGTGTCTGAGAAGCATACCTATGAAGGTCGAGAGACCATCAAGACCTCCCTCGGTACTTTCAATACCTGTAAGTTCACCAACGAAATTTCGACGAAGTCAGCCTCTGGAAACGACCCGAAATACCTGATTGTTCAGAATTGGTTTCCTGCGCAAGGGCCTTACCGCGGTCAATCTATAAGATCGATGACGCCGGCCGCTAACGGCGCTCCTGAGCGAATCAGCGAGGTCGTAAAAATGCAGTACAGAGTACGATGAGTCTGGAGTTTAAATGTGCAGCCGGGACGGTCCGCTCTTTAGCCAGTTCTGGCTTGCACTGTGTCATCCCTGCGACGCTATTGTTGCTGGGCGGTTGTGATCAGTCCGATAGCAATGCACGCCGCAACGTCGGTAATTTGCCTCCTGTCCACGTTGACCAAACTGTAGAGTTGCTCCTCGAAGGCAGCAATTCGGCGCGGGATACTTATCAGCGTACTCTTCGCAATTGTCAGGCAGCAGGGATGCAAAGCCGGGCGTTGCCAGAGGTAGATGTGGCACGGGTAGGTGTCACGCGTTACGAAGCCTGGTTCGAACCCACCAGGGAGGTGATTCGTGAGCGTAGTTGGCAGGTAGTGAACGATGGTCCGGCCGGCACCTGTCTTTTCAGGCTGGAGATGACAGGTTTACAGGAAACCACTACAGCCCAACGCTATGAGCAGCTCGATCTGGCAACGGGCGAACGAAGCGTCCAACCCTCCGCACCCGATGCTTTGTCGCGTGTGCCTGCCGAGAGAGAGGAAGAAGAGGCCAGCATGGGGTTCGAAGGCCCGGAGCGGAAAACGGTAAGCGGCCAGGCCTGCAATGAATGGGTTAACCGGTCGAGTGCATTCAGGCAGTGTGTATGGGCGGGCGGAGCAGCATGGGGCTTCACGTCGGGTGGCTTGAACGACCATCGCCCACGTCGTGATTTCATTGTGTTGGAGCAGACCCCATTGAGCGGCCAGGGTTATAAAGTCACCACGACCAGTATTACGGTTGGACAAGCATTTGACGCTGCACTACTGCAAAGCCCGCCGTCAGGCGATGGCAGATACTGACGTGATGCACAGACCCAATGTCTCGGGTATAACATCTCCGGCTTCGTTGAGAGGGCTCTTTCAAGTTTCCTGTTGATTAATGTGAGAGAAGACCATAATAAGTGCATGGTCTTTTTTCTTGAGCAAGATCTCGTCTGGTTGATGCGTCCAATAATGGAGCCAGCCTCGGGCAGGTCTACACGTGATTTCTCGACCACGCCTATTGATCATGTCAGGTGATTTCTTAATTTGGTGCAGGATTTTATGTTTTCGTATTGCTTAGTACGTCTGTACTAGTTCAGGTGTTCTATATCGCAATTAGTCGCGCTCGGACATTATCTACATGTTTTTATTGATATGGACGGGGTGTGTTCTCTAGTATGAGTCGTCGAATTATTGTAGCAGACGAGCATCCGTTGTTCCGAGAGGGGATGGTGAGGTTAGTCGAAGGTTTGATACCCGACGCACTGGTAGAGCAGGCTAGTGATTTGCAGGGCATACGAGAACTGGCGGAAAATGGGTCGCCGGTGGATACGGTTTTTTTTGAAGTAAATCTTCCTGGATTATGTTCGTTTGCCGATTTGGCAGCGTTACGTCGAGAGCTGAAAGACGCATTACTGATTGTGGTTTCGATGGTAGACGATGCCGAGGTGATCAGCCGTGTCATGTGTGCCGGGGCAGATGGGTATATTGGCAAGAGCCTTGACGTTGAGGAAGTGAGCAAGGCGATCACGGCCATTCGCAATGGTAAACTACTGGTCAGTTGTCAGCCCTCGGCGCTTTCACTTGATGTTAATGATGTCATGAGCAAATTGACGTTCAGACAGAAAGAGGTCTGGCATTTGATCGCCGAAGGCAAGACCAACAAGGAAATTGCGGCAGCACTTGAAATCTCTCCTTTAACGGTGCGTATTCATGTATCTGCTTTGATTCGCGCATTAAATGTTCCCAATAGAGCCGTCGCTGCTGCGCGCTTCGCCGAGCGCCAGGCTTTTCGAATCTTACGATGATCGGTAAGTCACGGATGCGGGAGGTGGTCAGCACCTGTGTTTTATCTCAGCAGCTCCAGCAATACCGCGCGTAATTCAGGTGGCCGCACAGGTTTGGCCATGACGGAGATATTACGGCTTTTCGATAAATGGCGCGTCCGCTCAATCTCATGTCCGGTCATGATCATTGCAGGTACTTGCCAGCCATGCTGTTCTCGTATCGCGGCGATAAACTCCAGTCCGGAAATTTTGGTGCCCAAGTCGAAGTCGGCAATGATCATATCGCACTCGCTGGTTTTACCTTCCCCATCGCTGTGAGTTTCCACCTTACATCCCCATTTTTCCAAAAGGGCTGAGGTTGCGATCAATACGTTGGCATCGTCCTCGATCAGGCAAACGCGTAAACCGTGCAGGCAGTTTTGAACCGGCGCTGCCTCAGGGGTTGTGCTTCCCGGCGTGGCTTGTTTCAGGCCGCTGACAGTCGCTTTTGTGCCTCGCCCCACCCTGGACTGGATCTGTACATCGACGCTCAATAACTGGCCTATACGCTTTACGATAGAAAGTCCGAGGCCCAAGCCTTCCACGTCCTTGTCGCGGCCATGACGAACTCGATAGAACTCCTTGAAAATGTTGGGCAGATGTTCGGAGCTGATGCCGGGCCCCTTATCGTAGATCATCACCGCAACGTCGTCGCCCTGACGTCGTACACCGATCAGTACCGGTTTGCCCGGTGCGTATTTGAGCGCATTGGACAACAGGTTCTGGATCAGGGTGGCCAGCAGTCCTGGGTTGATATTGATCCAATAAGGGCAGGCACGTAAGCGTAATTCGACACCCGCCCAACGCGCTGCCTCGGCGTTCTGCCTGACTGCGTCTTGCAGCAGCGCACCCAAATGCACAACTTTGGACTGTGGTTCGAGCTTGCCGTTATCGAGTGTGTAGATGTCGAGGATCGAACGAAACAGTTGTGACACCGTGTGTAGCGAGCGATCAATGTTGTCGACCAGACGTAACTCTTCCTTTCCCAATTGAGCATTGCGCAGGCACGCCATAAACAAGCCGATGGAGTGGATCGGTTGGCGCAGATCATGACTGGCCTGGGCCAGGAATCTGGATGTTTCCTGGTTCGCTCTCATCGCTTCTTCCGACGCAATACGGGTACGCGTCAAAATAATATGTGCGTGAGTGGGGACCACGAGTGTGGTGATGATCAACATCAGAAACATGAATGGCTGTGTTTGCCAGAATGGATTGAAGCAAAAAATCAGTACCAAAGTAACCATCGCGATGAGGGTTGCCATCGCCAGGTATCGAGAGCCAAAGCGCATGCCATTGCCCAGTGTGACCCAAAGGAGCGCCGCGTAGATGGGCAATGCTCCTTCGCCCCCAAGGATCATGGCAAAAGCAATACCACTGTAATCATGGAGCATGGCGAAAAGGCGCCGATAAAAGAAGTGCCCCGGTTTGCGTTTGATGAGCTCGCGCAGAATGATAGACGCGATAATGAACGTCGAGATGTAAGCAATGATAGGTCCATAAGACGCCGTGTCACGGTGGTCGACGCCGCTGAGAATAACGATGTACAGCAGCGCGCATGTACTGACGATCAGGCGCCACTTGGCTTGGTCGAGTTCGCTATTTTTTTCCACTGATTTTAACCTCGCAGCAAGGCGGATGGTCGGCGATTACGGCTAACTTCATGGGGGCGACGATTCGGCAGATGCAGGGCTTGTATATCAGGCAGCGGTCGAGCATGGCAAATATGGAGGGCGTGAGGTGGTCGTTTGATAACCGGACAGCCTGCTGATGGCGTTTGCGGTTAATGTGGTATGGCGTAAGACCATCTGTGCTTTGGCGGGAGGATTGACTGATTGGAACCACAGATTTTTTTCGGCAAAGCGATTTGTTTATTCGGTTACCCACTGGCTGTCGCTGAATATGACATAAGTGGGTATCCGAATAAATGAACAGTATTAATAGAGTCTGTAGTATTTGACCAGATCATTTACGAAATAAATTATCAGCACGCTACCCTGGGTTTTGTTCTGGGCAGTTTTTTGGCCGGTCACGGAGCTCGCGTCATTCGCTACATCCTGCGCTTTGGACACCTGCGCCTCGGCGTCGTACATTTGCAGGCTCGACTCAGTCGATACATATTTATGAGCAAGCTTTAAGTATTTATCAAGGCCTTCGTTGCTTTTTTCATACCTCCAACTCGACTCGTTACTGCTGCTTGTTGAGTCGAGAAGTTCACTGGCGGGGGCACCAAACATTTGAGATATCTGGCTTTTACTGGTTTTACCGGGGATGATGGTTTTTTTTAGATAAGCGATGTCGTATTTTTGTGCCCCCGGGTTTAAGCCGTTCAAGGAACCCATTAAATCGCTCGAATTTGCACAGCCGCCGAGAAGGCCCACCAGCAGGCATAGTGCCATTCCGTTTCTAAGCTTTTTTCCATATTTTAGGGACATATAAGACTTACCTTGAATTCGTTTTCAGAACGTTTTCATTTTTTGACGAGCAAGGCCGAGATGACCACGGCTTTCACCGTAGTCAATAGGTACGGCTACTGCGCCTGGGTTACAGCTTGCTGGCTGTCCAAAAATTAGAGGCTCAAGCCGCATTAAGAACGCGCTGTCAGTCTAGGAGGCAGGCGAGGGCTTAGCTATAGTGCAAGTGTGCTATAGCCTGCGCATGGAATTGAGAGGACAGTCTATGCGTCGCCAGCCGCCATCTAGTTTATGTAAGCAAGGCGAAAGGAAGGTAAGGCCAAACGAATTAAGTCTTGGGGTTTCCAGGCCAGCCACTGGCGACCGGAGAATACCTGAACTGTGCTGCCGCTGCTGCGCGCGTGGGGACATTGAGCGTTTTGAGCAAGCATGAAACATGTATGCGAACAGTAAAAGGAGAGATACCCAGCTCCTTGGCTATTTCTTTATTGGTCTTGCCCGATGCAATCAGCCTCAGAACTTCGCGTTGGCGGGTGGTCAGTTGGGCAAGAAGTCTGGACTGCATATCATCTTGAACAGGATTCTCTGCTTGATACTTGACCACGATTTCACCCGCTCGAATAGCCATGATGGCGTTGGCGATACTGGCAGGATCTATATTTTTTCCGATAAAGCCATCAGCACCCAGGGACATGACTTCTGAAATAACGTCACTGTCGTCGATCATTGATACCACTATGATTGACGTGCGTTTAAACTCTTGACGAAGTTGGCCTATTACTTGCAGAGAATTTATGCCGGGAAAACGCAAGTCAAGCACTATCGAGTCCACCTCGGCACCGGACCGCGCGAGGGTCAAGACTTCTTCAAGGTTGCCCGCTTGCTCTATCGTCGCGGTGGGTAGCAACCGCTCAATGGTTTTCAGCATGCCTTCGCGGAACAAAGGATGGTCGTCCGCCACTATGACTCTGCACGTCATGCTCGAGATCTCCTGGGCTTCTCGCGTACGATCGTAACCTAAATGGCCATACTTCGTTTCAAGTTTGATACAGCTGCTCATATTGGAAGGTCAATGTGATTACTTCAGAAAAGAATAGTGAACTGGACCAGGCCACTCTGAGGCTGACGGTAAGTACCTGCGCGTCTCTGTACATCTTGATAGTGGCGCTGCTTCCTTCCAGCGATTTCTCCACCTATGCACCCATCCTGTGGTACATGGCCTTTTTCATCAGCGTTGCTATCCCATTGCGCATGGCGATCAAGCGCTGGCCAGGGCACTTCTTCCTTCGGCGCCTTTTTGCCATGGCGCACGATTACTCAGGAATCTCCTTTGCCATGGTTGTCGGCGGAGAGGGCGCACTGCCTGTTTACGCTGCATTGTTATGGGTGACGCTGGGTAATGGTATGCGCTTCGGCTCGCGCTATCTTGCCGCCGCGACCATGATTGCTCTTGCCATGCTGGTCATGATTTTCTGGCTTACACCATTCTGGCGCGGTCAGCCCTATATGTTTCTGATGCTGATCGTGACCACCATCGTGGTACCCGCTTACGCGCATATCCTTTTGACGCGTACGCGTATTGCCTCTGAAGAAGCGATCATAGCGAACCAGGAGAAATCCAGATTCCTGGCCCAGGCCAGTCATGATCTGCGCCAACCGATTCACTCCATTGGTCTGTTCACCGCCTGCTTGCGCGACGCTCGATTGGGGAGGGAGGAGTTGCGTCTGGTCGATAGTATCGATCGCTCGTTACATATCGTTTCTCAGCTGTTTCGTTCGATCCTCGACATTTATACGCTCGATAACGGGAATCTTGAGCCGCAATCCGAACCCGTGCATCTGGGGGCTCTGCTTGAGGACGTGGCCAGGCAAAATACCGAAGCTGCAAGGTGGGCCGGGGTGGAGTTGCGTGTACGTCCCTGTCGGTATTGGGTAAGTATCAACGCTGGTCTGTTGACCACTATGGTACAGAATCTGGTTTCCAATGCGCTCAAGTATGCTTCCGGGCAGCCCGTCTTGATCGGCGTGCGCCCAAAGGGGGACGGCCTTGCCATCGTCATTTATGATAAGGGACGCGGTATCGCCCCTGAGCATTTACCCGAGGTGTTCAAAGAGTTTTACCGGGTGCGCCACGTGCGTGACAAAGATGTTGAGGGCCTGGGCTTGGGATTATCAATCGTCAAGCGGATCAGTCATCTGATTGATCTGGATATCCAGCTCGATTCCAGGTTGGGCAAAGGTACTCGGGCGATGATCCTGGGACTGAAAGTAGTTGCCCCCAAGGTTGGTATTGTCAGCCCGGTTCCGATACTGAATCGGTTGCAAGACTTGCGAGTGTGTCTGATTGAAGACGATGCCAACGTCTTGATGGCAACCTCGACCTTGCTGGAAAAATGGGGATGCGAGGTGGAAGTTCACAGCGATGGTGAGGGCGTGACCAGCGAGTGCGATATCATCATTGCCGACTTCGACCTGGGCACCAAGATTTCCGGTTCCGAGTGCATCGCCGCGATACGCGAGCAGCGCGGTTGGCAAGTACCTGCAATGATCATGACGGGTCATGAAATTGAAAGAATTCGGCAAGCGATGACCTCTATGCATATTTCGGTCTTGGCTAAACCGGTGCGTCCACCGGAGTTGCGCGCAACGTTGCTTGAGTTGACCACAAACCTGGTCCGGAAAGTACATTAGAAGCGCATCTTCGAGTCCCCGATTCCAGGTGATATATCGGTGATTAAATTCTCTGGCAGTGTTGATTTAACCCCCATCAGCATGAGCAAAAGATAGATGGCTTGAGCCAGCTCAAGGTCTGGCAAAGGGCGGCTGACCGGAAAGTTGTCGTTAACGCGTTGAATAGTACAGTTGCACTATATCGTGTGTGCATTACGTTGTTTTAGCATGCTTGCATTGATAACCTGGCGGTTTCTAAAAGGAGGGGTGATGGCGGAGTGATATTGTTGTCTGTGTTGTGGGTAGTATGTCGGAGGTGAGTGAGCTGAATGGGTTGGATTTCAAGTCGCGATAGGAAGAGTGATCCATTTATTCTATCGTTCTGAAATCTACCATGTCTTGCTCCCGCTTGTTGAGCCGAACGTGGCGGTAATGATTGCGTCAGTCATCTCCCTTGCTGTCAGAGTCGTTGCTTGGCATTACTCCACCTGGGCAGGGGCGTATCAAAAACCTTGAGCCCGCGGTTCACAGAACTGCATTATTGTTTTGCCTTATAAATGAGTTTGTATAGTGCGACTGGCTGAAAACGTCATTTAATATGGATATCACCTTGTGAGGGTAGGGTATGAGGTTCTTGGTTATTATGGTATTGGCGCTGGCACTTTACGGATGTGCAGGGTCACCCTTGAGCAATTTGGTCATGAACCAGCGCTATCAGACAACTTCGGACATCACGGCGTCGTGGATAGGGACAACTGAAGATGAGTTGGTCATGTCATGGGGAGCGCCAAAAGGTAGTCATGTACTAGGCGATGGTTCAAAGATCATCTCTTACGATTATGTCTGGCTTGCAAATGGCAGCCATTCAATGGAGTGGGGCTATGTCCCGGATTATGCCCGCTGTGAACAGAGATTCCTGGTCGAAAAGGGTATCCTTACCCGTTGGTACTCCTCTGGCGATTGTCCAAAGCGGCCCAAAGGGGCCAAGTTGATTCCAGGCAGCACCCCCGTTCCTGAACCTACCCTATAACGGCGATTGACCCCGGGACGGTAGAAGCAGAATTCCCGATTTTTGACAAGTTTCCTGTAATCCTCGCTTTATCGAGATACGCACAGGGCAGGACAGGCTGATAAATGCGGCACCCAAAAACAAGAAAACCCGCTCCAGGCGGGTTTCTTGATTGGCCTGACTCAACTGTCCGCGCCTGATTCGCACGCCTTTAATGAAGGACCTTGCGACTCTCTCCAATCCTGATCCGGTCAAGTGCCCGATTCAGCGCATCCAAGGCATCAAGCAGGGCTTTGGCCTCAGCTTCCCGCCCATCTCCCCAAAGGCGTTCAGCCATTCTGTTCAGGGCCTGGATAGATCTTTCAATGTCAGCAGCGGTTGCTGTGGGGAGGTCTTGTTGTCGCTTCTTTGTCATCGTCAGAACTTCTGCAAGGCTGGCGTCTGAATGCACTATTCATCAAGTGGGGTCGTCCGAGGCGGGCTTCTTGATTTGCCTGAGCGCTTCGTTGGAGGCATCTATGACGGTACTCGATGGGCAAGCAACTGATTCAGACCTGGGGTGAGTTCGTTCATGGCGCAGGCCGGTAGAGGCATGTAGTGTTCTCTGGAATGCCCGTATCGTTTATCTCCCCTCGCGATTCAGAGCGTTCGGTACCGTGCCGAATAAGAGCTGACTCGCGCATGCCCTCGACGTCTGGCAGAACGCGTTGGGCTCGGGATGGAACATGGTTCATTTCGGAACCTCACGACGGCGACGACCTGCGTATCAGCGTAGCCACTGCTGCTGCGCTTCCGGATTTTATCGTGAAGTATATCTATTACGTCTCGGTCGTGTTGGCAGGCCCTTCAGATCCTTGACCCCTTGGGCATACGCCTGGTGTTCGGGAAAATTCTGCCGACGAAAAACTCAGGGGTAGTCTCGCAATATTGATAGTAGGTGTGCTGGCTATCTGCAGGGTTTGGACGTGTGCTGGTGGTGAAAAGTGCATGCCACGCCATGGGTATTTTCCGAACTGCTACAGATCGTCGCGAAGGAATACTCTTTAGCTGATCGAGTCTCTAATGAAAAAGCGGAGCTTTTTAAATGAATACCGATGAAATGCTAAGACAGCGGGTGATTGAAGAACTTGATTGGGACCTGGCCCTGAAAGCCGAGCAGATTTTAGTTCAAGTGTCTGATGGCATCGTTACGCTCACCGGCAATGTCGCCAGTCATGCTGAGCGGTGGCACGCGGAACAGGCTGTCGCGCATATCGCCGGTGTTGTAGACCTGATCAACCACATCGATGTTGTACTGCCCTCCAGTCATGTGCGCACGGACAGTGATCTCGTTGCAGCTGCCGTTGCGGCCTTGCAATGGAACACCTCGCTGGCAGACCACCGTGTCAAAGTCAGTGTGGTGGATGGCTGGCTGGTGCTCAGCGGCGAAGTCGATTCGGAGCATCAGCGCCAGACGGCGGGTTATGCGGTGCGCTACCTGCAAGGAATCAAGGGGATCAACAACGAAATCGTCGTCAAGACGCATGCCTCTGCGCAAACCATCAAGACGGATATCGAATCTGCGTTTCGACGCAAAGCCATTATCGACGCCCGTGGTATCGACGTGCGCGTGGAGGGCGGGGATGTCACGCTTTCTGGCGTTGTCGGATCGCTTCCCGAACGCGAGATGGCGCGCTCAACGGCATCAAGCACGGCGGGCGTGCTTAAGGTTGTCGATAAACTGGTGGTATCGCCCACCGCCGAACAAACGGACGCTCGGCCTGAGTAACAGCAAGACGCAGTATGGTGTTCATTACGGCTTGAGCCACTTGTTCTTGTCATGGGTCGCCGCTAAAAGTGTTTTGCCGCCGGCAGCCAGGGCGATGCGGGCCAACTCGGGAATCGATTTGGCTTCGGTCCTGCTCATGATCGACGCTCGGTGTTTTTCCACCGTCCTTTGGCTGATCCCCAGATCCGCTGCAATGTTCTTGCTAGGGTGGCCGTCCAGGACCATCTCCATGATTTGACGCTGACGGGCTGTCAGGTGATTGATATGGTCAATGGCGGCCTTGCGCAATGCTTTGGAACCTTCGGTGTCGGCTTGACTGGCCAAGGCTTTTGTCAAACTGCTCAATAGCTGCTGGTAACGGAATGGTTTTTCGATAAAGTCGCACACGCCGGCCCTCATCGCGTCGACGACATGGGCGACACGACCGTTGCAACTGATCATGATGATGGGCAACTCGTCACCCTGTGTGCGAAGCTGTCCAACTACCTCCAGTCCATTGATGCCGGAGGGCTGCGAATCAATTACCAGGCAGCCGCGTTGATTGCCGCTGTAATGCTCGAGAAACTGCTCAGCGCTGCCGAAGTCCCGCACTACGTACCCTTGGGCTTCCAAGACCACGCGCAAGTTGTTGCGCAAGACCCCATCCTCGTCAACCACGAACACCACCGGCCCGGATGACGCGGGTAGGGGAGCTGGCATGTCTGCTGTCGTGGCTGTACAGAGTGCAGTGCCAAGGGTCGCGCGCAGCATGTCCAGGCTTACTGGTTTGCGTAGCAGCATGCAGTCTGCCGTCAGTACCGCCTGGGAAACCTGCTGCTGCGTATCGGCGGTCAGCACGATCGCGGGGGTGAAACGATTGAATCGCGCGCGCAGTTGCTGCACCAGTTGAACGCCGTCCGTGGACGGCTCAAGTGCCTGTTCGGTCAAGACCAGATCCGGTTGAATGCCCGAACGCGCAATCCACTCCATGGCAGCGGCGCCATCACTGACCGCAGCCGTTTGGTAGCCCAGCGAACCCAATCCGCAGCACAGCATGTCGCGGAGCAGGGCCTCCGGTTCTACGACCAGCAGCAGACAATTGCGCGCCTTGTCCAGCGCGTTGATCGCGGTTTTCTTGCGCATTGAGGGTTGAGCGATTGACGGCGCCAGCGGCACGCTGATGGCGATGAGGGTGGCTTTTCCCGGTGAGTGTCTAACCTGCAATTGCGCGCCCAGCATCGCACTGAATTCATAGGTTGAAAGTGTGCCGGTGTTGCTGCGCGCATCCGGAAGGAACGGCGCATGGACGGGCATCGAGACGATGCGCAAAGCGGCCTCGCGGCTTTCGCAGCCCGAGAACCATAGCTCTATGCTCAGCCATTCCGGGTGGCGCCTGCAGCCAAGCGTCAGACGTGTATTGCGGGTAGTGGCCATGAGGTTGTACATCAGGCTGCTCAGCACCTGTCTGAGGTCATCGTAAAGACCTCTGACCCACGATGAGCACGACACGATCCGTAGCTTGACGAGTTGGGCGGCGGCCAATGGCAAACAGTCTTGGGCCAACTCCTTGAAGAGACTATGTACTGGGAAGTCCACGGCATCATGTCGATCCATCCCGGTGTCGGAGGAGGGCAGTTCCAGCCGGGTGTTGAAGCGACTCAACAAGTGCTCCACGGTGGTATCCAATTGTTTAAGCAGGCCTTGGGCCGGTGTCGCGGGACTCAGCTCGTTCGCCTCCAGTTGCCCGGCGATCAATGAGACCAGTTGCGCTGTCTGACGAAGTGTTTGATCAATGCCGCGCAGGCGTTCGACGCTGCAGGCGTCCCCGGATGATGCAGGTGGATGGAGGCGGGCAAGGCTTTGAGGGGGGGCCCTGAGAAAAAGAGGCTGTTGACCCGCACATGTCGTACCGGCTGCGGTGGCGTGCGGTAAGGCGTCTTCCGGCATGGATTGGTTTATATGCATGATTAAACCTCCTGACACGATGATGGTGCATTGCCTGCTGCGCAATCCTAGGCGGTTTGTCCGGCGAGTTAATTGATCTATGTAAGTATTTACCGAGCCTTCACCCCTTTTTGCTGTGCTGCCTGGCGCTGGCCGGCGGCCCGTCAATACAAAGCGCCACAATGACACTTCGGCAGCCGTCATGACGCCTGT
This sequence comes from Pseudomonas sp. Pseusp88, assembly GCF_047303955.1. Classification (NCBI taxonomy): domain Bacteria; kingdom Pseudomonadati; phylum Pseudomonadota; class Gammaproteobacteria; order Pseudomonadales; family Pseudomonadaceae; genus Pseudomonas; species Pseudomonas sp. Pseusp88. The sequence continues at coordinate 39,879 of NZ_JBGLYM010000028.1, forward strand.
TTTTCGCACCCTTGAAGTGCGCGATGGGCCGCCTCAAGGTGCCTGACCTTCATCCGCCAGCGGTCACTCAAGCAGGTGGATGCGTAGATTCCGACGCTAGTCATCTGTGCGCATCGAGACCATCGTGATCCGGACTTTATGGGCCGGGCGGATGAATGGCGTTCGTTCTGCGTTGAATGACTCACTCTCATGGGAAGGCAACCGTTATGGCTTACACGACGATCAATCCATACAACGGCGAGTTGCTCGCACAATTCGATACGCTGACGGCTGAACAGTTGGAGCACAAACTGGCGGTGGCGGCGCAGTGTTATGCGACGTGGAAAACCAAGACCTATGCCCAGCGTGCATCCATCATCGCCAAAGCGGGCGAACTGATGCATCAGCGCTTCGAAACCCTCGCTCGCAAGATCACCCTGGAGATGGGCAAGCGCATCAACGAAGCCCAGGGCGAGGTCAAGTTCAGTGCCGATATCATGGCGTACTACGCCAAGAACGCCGAGCGCTTCCTGGCGCCGCAAGCCCTGGATCCCAGTGCGGGTGAGGCGCATATGGAGAGCAGTCCCATTGGCGTGGTCTTTGGCGTCGAACCGTGGAACTTCCCTTTCTATCAGTTGGCGCGTGTGGCGGGGCCGCATTTGATGGCCGGCAATGTGCTGGTGATCAAGCACGCCGGTTGCGTGCCTCAATGTGCGATTGCCTTTGAGCAGATTTTGCTCGACGCCGGCGCGCCAGCGGGGCTGTATACCAATCTGCTGATATCCCACGAGCAGTCCAGGCAAGTCGTGGATGACCCTCGCGTGCGTGGGGTTGCACTGACCGGGAGCGTCGCCGCCGGCCGCAGCCTGGCGTCATGGGCGGGGCAGAACCTGAAGCCGTCCTCCATGGAGTTGGGAGGCAGCGATGCGTTCATTGTGCTTGAAGACGCTGATCTGGACCTGGCGATCAAATGGGCGATCTGGGGGCGGATGTATAACTGCGGGCAGACCTGCTGCGCAGCAAAACGCTTTATTGTCGTCGAATCAATGGCCGATGCGTTTCTGGCGGGTTTCAAGGCCGGGCTTGCGGCCTTGAAACCGGGTGACCCCATGGAGGAAACCACCACCCTGGGCCCGCTGTCTTCGGAAGCGGCCTTGTTGCAGTTGCTCGCTCAGGTGCAGACGGCGACGGCACACGGGGCCCGGATTCTGCTCGGGGGCGGGCGCGTCGACCGCCCCGGTTCATTTATGACTCCGACCATCCTTACCGATATTGCCCCTGACAATCCGGCCTACCGCGATGAGTTCTTCGGTCCCGTGGCGATGTTTTTCCGTGTCAAGGACGAAGAAGCCGCTATTGCCTTGGCAAACGACTCCGACTTTGGTCTGGGCGGATCTGTGTTCACCCGTGACCTGGACAGGGGACGTCGCGTGGCCAGCCGCGTCGACACCGGCATGATGTTCATCAACAACATCAGTTGGAGCGATGCCGAACTGCCCTTTGGCGGCATCAAGGATTCGGGCTATGGCCGCGAACTGGGCGACATGGGCATCCAGCAGTTCGTCAATAAGAAACTCGTGCGTTACGTGTCGGCCCAGGCGCCTGCCTGAAGCCTTATCCCGCCACTTTCCTGTGTGCCCGGCCAACCCTGGGCTCCGCCAACGGAGCGAGCGATGTACGTCAATGTGGCAGTGATGAAAGAAACCCACTCGCACGAGCGACGGGTGGCTCTGGTACCGAGCCTCTGTGCAAAGTTATGCGCGTTAGGCGCAAAGCTGCACATGCAGGCGGGGGCCGGAGAAGCGAGCTTCCTGCCTGACGCGGCTTACTCGGACGTGGTGTTTGTGTCCGGCGCCGGGCAGTGGCTGCATGAGGCCGATGTGGTGCTCGCAGTGCAGGCGCCTTCTCTGGAGGCGGTCGGCAAGATGAAGCCCGGCGCGGTGCTCATTTGTTTTGTGTACGCGCAGAATAACCCGGCCTTGGTGCAACGCTTGCTCGAACGCCAAGTCACGTGTTTTGCCATGGAGCGACTGCCGCGCACCACGCGGGCCCAGTCGATGGATGCACTCTCCAGCCAGTCGGCGTTGTCGGGGTACTACGCGGTGCAGCTGGGTTCGGTGCATATGTCTCGCATCCTGCCCAAGGTCACTACCGCAGCAGGCATTGTCGGGCCTGCGCGTGTGCTGGTGCTGGGCCTGGGGGTCGCGGGGCTGGAGGCCATAGCCACCGCTCATCGATTGGGTGCTGTGGTCGAAGGCTACGACGTACGCCCGGAAACCGCCGAGCAAGCCCGCTCTCTGGGGGCGAGTTTTGTCGATGTGGGAGTCGATGCGCGGGGCAAAGGCGGCTATGCCCGGGAATTGAGTGACACAGAAAAGCAACAGGTCGCTCAAGTGTTGACCGAACACATCCAACAGGCGGACCTGGTAATTACCACGGCGGCCGTGCCAGGGCGGCCCTCTCCGCGCTTGATCAGCGCCGCGCAACTCGCCGGGATGAAGCCGGGCGCCGTAATCGTTGACCTCGGTGCCGAAGGCGGAGGTAACTGCGAAGGCTGTGTGCCCGGTCAGACTGTCCGGGTCGGTCAGGTCACACTGTTGGCGCCGTTGAACCTGCCGTCGTCCTTGAGCCAGGACGCCAGCCTGCTGTATGCGAAAAACCAGTTCAATCTATTGGCGCTGATGTTGAAAAACAACGTCATCAGCATTGATTGGGATGACCAGTTGCTGGCGCAAACGGCACTCACCCACGCTGGCAAACTCATGCCGCCACTGAGCCCGACTGATGTGCCCAAGGAGAAAACTGCATGAACAGCATTGGCTTTGTCGGGCTGTATATTTTCATGCTCGCCGCGTTTGCCGGCTGGGTCATCATCGGCCGGGTGCCGGCCATCCTGCATACGCCGTTGATGTCAGGTTCGAATTTTATCCATGGCATCGTCGTCATCGGCGGCCTGATCGGTTTACTCGATGCCGCAACGGTACCCCAGCAAGTCGCCGGGTTTGTGGCGGTGCTGCTTGGGGCAGGAAATGCGGCGGGTGGGTATGCCGTCACCGGTCGGATGCTCGCGATGTTCCAGACCAGCGCGCCGGAGCCCAAGCGGCGCAAAGCCCATCACTCCGCCACCAGGAAGCCTGAGAAGGCCTGAGGTTTGATCATGCTGATTATGACGTCGCAATGGCTGATAGGGCTGGTGTATTTTTTCGCCGCGTTTTTACTGATCTTCGGGTTGTGGCGCATGTCGTCGCCGGTCACTGCGGCCGGAGGTATTCATGTCGCTGGCTGGGGCATGGCGGGAGCGGTCATCGTGAGCTTCCTCTATGTGTTTTCGGTGAGTGAGGCGGCACGACCACATTTGCCAACCAACATCAGCCTCGCACTGGTGGCATTGGTGCTGGGTGGGGGGGCCGCCTGGTGGAGCGGACGCAAAGCCGCCATGACCGCCATGCCGCAGATGGTCGCCATCTACAACGGCATGGGTGGGGGCGCTGCCGCAGCGATTGCGGTCATGGAACTGTTCGGCGCGCGGGCACTCGATCTGCCCACTCTGGCAGGTACCTTATTCGGCGCCTTGATCGGAGCGGTTTCGTTAACAGGGTCGTTGATTGCCTGGGCCAAACTGGACGGCCGTATCAACAAACCGCTGCGGCTAAAGGGCCTGCAACTGATTAACGCTCTGGTGATGCTGGCGACGCTCGTTGCCGCTGGCTGGCTGATGGTGACCATGCACGCCGCAGAGGGGCTGTCAGGTAACGTCCCCTGGTTGATCGCGGGGTTCTTCGGCGGTGCGTTGCTGTTCGGCGTGTTGATGACGTTGCCCATCGGCGGTGCCGATATGCCGGTAGTCATCTCCATCTACAATGCTTTTACCGGCCTGGCGGTCGGCCTTGAAGGTTTCGTGTTGCAAGTTCCGGCCATGATGATCGCCGGCATGCTGGTGGGCGCCGCTGGCGTGCTGCTGACGTTGCTGATGGCTAAAGCCATGAATCGCACGGTGGCACATGTGCTGTTTGCGCGCTTTGGTGATCAGCCCACTCGCAAAGGTGCGTTGATCGTGGGCGAGCTCAAGCCGACCTCAGCCAGCGATGCCGGGGTCGCCATGCGTTACGCCAATAAAGTCATCATCGTGCCGGGTTACGGCCTGGCCGTCGCACAAGGGCAACAGAAGCTCTACGAGTTCGTGAAACTGTTGCAGGCCAAAGGCGTACTCGTGCGCTTCGCCGTGCATCCGGTGGCGGGACGCATGCCGGGGCAAATGGACGTTTTACTGGCAGAGGCCGGTGTGCCTTACGACCTGATTTTCCAGCTCGAAGACGTCAACACCGACTTCCCCGACACCGATGTGGTGTTAGTGATCGGTGCCAACGACGTGGTCAACCCCGCTGCTCGCAGTGACAAGGCATCGCCCATCTATGGCATGCCGATCCTTGATGTGGACAAGGCGCATCATGTGTATGTGGTCAAGCGCGGTGAAGGCAAGGGCTACGCTGGTATTCAGAACCAACTGTTCTACGCGGAAAACTGCAACATGGTGTACGGCGATGCGCAGGCCGCCCTGGTCAAGATGATTGAGGCGGTCAGAGGTTTGGGATAAGGCGTTTTTCGGGCTTGGCCTGGCATCCGCCTGGCCAGCAGGCACCACTCTGGAAGAGGGTCGCGGGATGAAAAGTAAAATGTTGGCCGCCGTAGTCGAAGCGTTTGGACAACCATTGGTCATGCGCGAGCTGGATATTCCCGTACCGGGGCCGGGGATGATCCTGATTAAAGTGGAAGCCTGCGGGGTGTGTCACACCGACCTGCACGCGGCGCGCGGGGATTGGCCACTCAAACCCAGCTTGCCCTTTACGCCGGGCCACGAAGGCATCGGTATTGTCGTGGCGCTGGGCGAAGGCGTGACTGCCGTGCAGAAGGGTGAGCGCGTGGGGGTGCCGTGGCTTTATTCGGCATGCGGTCATTGCGAATACTGCCTGCAAGCCTGGGAGACCGTTTGTGCCCAAGCCGAGTTTGGCGGCTACACGCGTAACGGCGGCTTTGCCGAGTACATACTGGCGGACCCTGAGTATGTCGCACACATCCCCGCAGGCCTGACACCTTGTGAGGCTGCACCGATCATTTGCGGTGGGGTTACCACGTACAAAGGCATCAAGGAGGCGGATGTTCGCCCAGGGCAATGGATCGTCATTTCCGGGGTAGGCGGCTTGGGCCATCTCGCGGTCCAGTACGCCAAGGCCATGGGGTTACGGGTATGTGCCGTGGATATCGATGAGCGAAAGCTGGCCCATGCTACCCAACTGGGGGCTGATGCGGTGGTGAACGCCAAAAGCACAGATCCGGTCGCCGCCGTCATTGCCGCCACTCAGGGCGGCGCCCATGGGGTGCTGATTACCGCCCCCTCGCTCGGCGCGTTCAAGCAGGGTGTCGCGATGACCCGCAAACTGGGGACCTGCGTGCTCGTCGGCTTGCCACCTGGCGAATTCCCCATGGCATTGTTCGACGTGGTCGCCAACTGCATTACGGTGCGTGGCTCGTTCGTCGGCAATCGCCAGGACATGGCGGAGGCGCTGGCATTTGCCGCCGAAGGAAAGGTCAAGGCCGACATCGAACGGCAGCCGTTGTCCGCGATTAACCAGGTGTTCGAGCGCCTTGAGCATGGCGATGTTCCTGCACGGGTGGTGATCGACTTCAGTGCCGATTGAGAGCCAGCAATGGCCTGGCTCGACAGTGGTTCAATCGAGCCTGAAGGGGGCTCCAGCGCAAGTTGGCTATTGATACGGCGGTCCGGGGACGTAAATATCAGAGCGGTCGAGCGTCGAGTTGACCTGACAACGCAGGGCATTTGAATCTACCTCCCGATCTTTCGTGGAGGTGGGTTCAAGACGGCTCAAAATTGTGTCTGATAAAGGGCCAGGCGCGATTGAACGTTTGTTTTTCTGTGTGCCTTGGCTTCAAAGTTTCTTCAAACATACACGGCGAGAGGGGCAGGGCTGCTCTACCCCAAAAACAAGAAAACCCGCACTAGGCGGGTTTCTTGATTTGCCTGGACGCTTCCTTGGAAGCGTCTAGATACACAGTCATTTGAACCTGATCTGTATAATGCTGAATTTAATAGGTTTATTTTATCCCGTATTAGCTGGGCATACATGTGGGCATACAAGCCACATTCTTCTGGCTCCCCCTTTTCGGTATGCCCGCTTGGTAAAGCACCGCCAGTTGGTTAGCGAGCCGTCCCCGTCCAGCTATTTATAGGACGATCATATCTGCGATCTGATATCCAAGATTCGTGACTTGGTAGATTTCGCCCTTGTGGCCTTGGCCGATGATAAGGCCTTCGTTGGTCAGCTCGACGATCGCCTGTTCCCATTTAGCAACCTCTCTTCGATCGCTTTTGTCCGAGATGAGATTTTTGCCGTTTGTTTGGACGTCCGTTCCTGCCATGTAGTGGACGTGAATAATCGTACCGTGGGCGTCTAAGCTCGCCTCCTTCAGCAAGATACTAGCCTCACCTGATAGTCTCGGGATTGACGTATTGGACTCGACGATTTCTCTCGCGTTGAGGGTTTCCGCGTTGTTGAACAGAGGGTGCTCGTTGACCTTCAGTTGAAGGTGCCGGTAGAGATTTGTACGGAAGTCACTGAGGCTGTCATAGCTCTCATAAAGTCCGCGACTTTGGCAGTCGGTTCTGAATTTCTTAACCGCTGCAGCCTGTTCAAGATCGACAGAGTCTATGGCCACGGGTTGTGATGAGAAATAGAGCATCGCCGGTTTGCCTGACTGAATATGCTTTTCAAGTTCTTCAACAGTGCCGCTCGCATACTCGTTGGTGGGAGTGCCAATCCTTGTCCAAAATACTCCTATCAGAAGATCACATTTTCCTAGAATCTGCTTGTTGATGATTGCTTGGGGAGTGCCCCCCATTTCTGGAGATGAATGGGACTCCCAGCCAATTGGCAGCAACACAATTTTCCTCACGTTTGAATTGACCGCATTCCACTCATATATGACATCACGCACGATGGCGCGCTCAGAGGCAACATCACCTGGAGACGCGATCATCACGTTGAAGGTTTCAGCTGTGTAGCTCATAGCGCATCCTTGAAGTCAGAAGGGCGATCGGGACGCGAGGGCCTAGAGCATTGCCGACCGTTTACTCACGCTAAGGGTTCATTCAGCAACGGTATCGATCACGAATGTATCGGTTGTAATACGAGCCTTTTGATCCTGCTGACATCAGGCTTTGGTGTATGGCTGGGGGGACGTTACAAAAATCATAGGAATGACCTTGTTGGAAACGGATGCTCATTCTTCTTGTAGCCGGATCGTAGCCCACAGCAGTCATTGCATCAGAGCGCACGGCGATCATGTCCATAGTATTTCCCCAAACGTCAGGCCCTTCAGTGAGCCAATCCGCCTGAGACTAGCTGAGCCGCTTCGGTTTCGCGTCCTCCCTTCGCAAAAAGTGCTGGGGACCCTGGAGCTTTCTTAAGGGTACGGGGCAGGAAACCCGTGAAATCTTCTTAGCGGCAAGGATTCCAGCTTACTGAAATTTCAAAGTCGAAATTGAAAGAGTCCTAACGACACTGGGGATGTTTACCTCATCGATGAAGCTACCTATGTTGCTTGCTAACACGACCCAGTCAACCCTTTCACAGGTGCATTCGACTTGAGCAAATAATTGCCAGCCAGTCATTACTTCCGCTGGCCGCGCGTTCACCACGGGGTGTGGGGGTGGTGAAGGGGTGTTACAAGTGTTTCATGTTTTGTAAGTAGCTGAATATATTGAGTATTTTATTCGGGTACACGATTTATTTTCCGTGTTTTACAGGGGGTAACAGATCAGATTAGTGTAACAACATCTTGGGAGCCTCTCGGGCATTGCTAGTGATCGGCCGGAAGATAATGCCCCCGGCTCTTGTAAATCACCACGGAAATGTGCGTATCGAGGAGGACTTATCGCCTCTAGTAGTACCGACTTATGACCAGGGAGGACGTTAGCTTTTCTGCGCTCTGCAGAAGCTAGAAGACTTTGCCCTCTGAAGCACTAAAAGCACCGACGTCACGTCTGTTTCTCGACGCTCCCTATCAAAGGCTGCTTGAGCTCGTAGCCGTACCGAATGGGTGAAAAAACTAACTCCGGCCGGTAACAATTTGGGGTAGCATTCGAGCACTGTAGTGCTGACGCCGAAAACTCCCGCAGTGTCAACAAATGATCTCGTCAAAAGGACTGGCATGAACGACAAGATAAAAAGCAATAGTCTACCGCTACGGAGCGTGCAGGGGAAAATTCTAAAACAAATTACCCCTTCGTTAAGCACCGCACGGAATCTCGTGCAGCTTAAAGATTTTGATTATTTGATGAAGTGGGCTGCAACTGCGCAAAAAAAAGGGAAGTATATTTTTCAGGAACGACTAAAGGCGTTATTTCCTAAAAATATTTCTAGATTAAAGCGCGATCCTATCCTCAATGAATCAAGTTTTTTGTGTGAGATGGCTTGGGCACGCGCACTAATAAAAAACAATGCTTCTCATATAAAAGAATTTCTAGAATTAAGCAGTGAGCTTGAGATGAATTTTTGGGCCGGGGAGTTGGGTGCATGCGAATCATTACTCGTTAAAATAGAGGGCAAATTTGGTGTGTCGCTTTGGCTTCTAGAGGTGAAGATGGCAATACTCCAAGCATCCCAAGGGCTGGAAGCACAAAAAAAATATCTGTCAGATGTAAAGAGAGACGCAATTCAAGGAGTTAAGTATTACGCTTGGAACTTTAGTTTCAGAAATGAAGATGCTGTGACTCCTTTAAGATATTTAAATCACATCAATAATACATCACTAGAGCTAGCTCAGTCGGGCCAGAGTTCTTCGATTCTCTACAAATCATTACCCACGCAAATAACAAGCGATTTGGAGTTTCGAGATATTCTGAGGTACGAAAGCAATTCAAGCGTTATTGACCTGTATTCAACATTTATTGAACTTGGAATCGATTGCGCCACTTCGCCAGCTTTTGGTTCCGCGCAAAGTAAATCAAAATTTAGTGCTGCGCTACGCGAAATTCTTCCGTTGACAAATCACGAAAGATTGATCAATCTCCTTAAGCCTGAAGAAGCGGCGTTAGGAGCTGAAAACTCTAACTGGAATTACTTGATTGAGCTATTTCTTAATGGGAAATGGCAGGAATGCCTCAATCTAATAAACACTGACATGCTTTTTTCTACGTCGCCTCAAACTATCAGCATTGAAGCCGACTGCAGAATTTTTCTGAATTCAGTGTCCGTAGTCGAAGCAAACCCGAAGCTGAGAGCAAAAATGCTCAATGCGCTTATTGATATGAAGCTGAACGGCAATGCAGCTGAAAAATCTATTAATTATCTATTTAAGCTCCGATTTAATTTCAGGCGATTCGATTTTTCTTCAATCATTGGTAAATGGTTGGATGACGTACTTCTGCCATGGAAAGTAAACAGCAATCGTTTAGTCGTGAAGACTTTCAGTAAAAAACTACCATTTGATCTTTTTTCATATTGCCCTGTTGACGGGTGGAATAAGTATTTTAGTCTCCAGGTAATACTCAATTCCCTATCCGAGAATCAAGATTGGATTGGGGTTATCAAAGAAACCGCCGACTGGGATTTGTTGGATTGCTTTCAAACTAAGAAAGTGGCAATACTTTATCGTCAGCGCGCGTTGCTAGAGCAAAAAAACTATTTAGAAGGGGTTCGGGAGGCTGTAGCACTATTAATAGAAACTCCATCGCTGATAACTCATATTCCTGTCGCTGACTATGTAAAAGCATTGGATCAGAACCTGCGTAAGGAACTGGCTGCAGAAATATCCATACCTATATTGTTGCATTTCGCATCGAAGAAGATCAGCAAAAGTCATGAAAGGATTAGTGCCTTTGCGTATGAAGATTTTCTTTTGTCGCGAAAATATCGAAAGCCTTCTGATTTAGCTTCAACCTTGGGTGCTTATCGCAAAGCATCATTGATTTATTATTTAAAGTACATCTGCATCGCTGACACTATGAAGATTTCAAGAGTATTCAAGAGCTCTATTGATCTGCAAAATGAAAGGCTGTTAGTGTGTCGGATGCTCATTGAGATTGATCACGAAAACAAAGAGTCTTACGAGACTGAGGTGCGTGAGATCACTCGAGCCCAAACTATATTTGAGGGCGTTCGTCATGTGGAGAAAAGTAAGATTTCAATTGATGTCTCAGGGTTGCAACGTTGGGCAGATACGCATTTTAAGGAGGATTTTAATAGGCTAAAATCCTTACTATTTATAGAGTCTGAGTCTGCGAAGTTTGATAAAACATCAGAGGATAATAAGCTCATCGGATTTATATCTTCAACCAGTAAAAAAGATGAGTTTTTTTTTCCTGATAATGAAACTAGATTTTCGTTGATTCAGTTGTACTGGTCGTTACTAGTCGCTTTTCTATACAATTCCGAATATGGTCTAGATTGTTATCTGAGTATGAGGATAAGACATGGTGTATTGAGTGGCCAACTACGGGGAGCACTCGAGAGTCATAGGGTTATTACGAAGCGATCTGTAGACGGTAAAACCTATCTAAGTAACAAATATTGGATCAAGGTGCTATCTGAACAGAAGTTTGAGTGTGTTGATGAGGTAGACAAGCTACTTGCCAATTTCTCAAAAGAGTTGGATGATCTAATACATCATTTGGTAAATGATAAGATACAAATAGCGAGTGTTGAGAAACCTGAAGGCTGGTTCAGGAAGACCTTTACTACCAATGATCTTGTGGTCCTTCAAAAAATAGTCCGAGACCAGGACATGACATTTGCTGATTTTTTTGAGGCTAGTACTCATGTGTTTTGGCACGGAGTCGATATTTGCCTCAAGGAAATTAATGAACACTTAGAAGCTGATGTGAAAAAGCGTGTTACCGAAATATTTGAGCGCTTAAATAGTTCAATTGTGAACTTGCGACCAGATGACGCTCCGTTGCCACTCATACGAGCAGTGACCGAAGCGAAAACCTCATATTTTCAATCGTTAAATGTTGTAAAAGAATGGTTCAGCCTGCCATCCCCTTATGAACCACCGATGTTTACCTTCGAGCAGCTTGTCAGAGTTGGGCTGGAGTGTGTAAAGAAGATAAAGCCAAGTTTCGATCCGGAAATAGTAATAACAGGGGGGGATGTAAATATATTGAGTATGCTTACCTACTTCTCTGATATATTTTACGTTATCTTTAATAATGTAGAAGAGTATTCCGGCATCGCACGACCAAAAGTGAGTGTGGACGCTACAGTTTCTGGAGACCTTCTGGCCGTAGAAATAACCAACCAAATTTTAGCGAGCGCAGAGAATGAAGAAAGTCTTGAAAGAATAGAAGCGGCGAAAGATTTAATCGGATCTGGAAACTACCGAAAAAATGTCAGCGTAGAAGACCTCAGCGGGTTCAGCAAGATTAAAAATTTAATCGGGGAAGATAACCTACTAACGTTTGGCTTTACAGGTGATCAGAAATTCACGGTTAAATTTACGACTGCCTTCACAAAGGAGATGGTATGAAAATTCTTATAGTAGAGGATGATGAAAATAAAAGGAGTCAATTAAATAGCTTCATAGAGTCGAACTATCCAGATTTTGTCGTGCTCAATGCCTACTCTATTCAAAAAGGTCTGGATTACGTGTTCGACGAAGGAGTCGATCTTATAGTTTTAGATATGACATTGCCGACTTACGACGTTACTCCAGATGAGCCTGGAGGAGGAACTAACATTTTCGGCGGATGCGATTTTCTTTCGCAGTTAGCTAGGTTCGATATAAAAACGCCCGCCATAGTTGTTACACAGTTTGAGATTTTTGGATCAGGTCCGAAGACTATGACATTAGAGGGTCTTAGAGCGTTGCTTGAGGAAGAGCATTTCGAGAACTGCCGTGGCCTGATATACTATAATGCTTCAAGTGAAACATGGATGGGTGAGTTGGACTGTCAACTTCAGTCAGTGCTTAATAAGAACACGGATTAGGTGAAAGCAAATGATAGCGAAAATATTACTAGTAGATGACAATCAAAATAAAGTAAAGAACATACTACTAAGCATTGCAGGTGTCAGAGGCTATGCCTCAGAAAAAATAGATGTGGCGAGAACTGTTAATGAAGCTCGAGATTTGCTGGAGGTAAATCAGTACGATCTTATGATTCTTGACCTGTCATTGCCGGAGCGTCTCGACTGTGATCCTCATGCGAGTGGTGGTGTGGATTTGCTTACAGAAATAGAGGAACGTTCGATTTATAACTCTCCGAGGGAGGTAATTGGACTAACAGCTTTTACATCAATCAAATCTGATCACCAAAGTTTTTTTGATAAAAGGCTGTGGAGTGTAATGGTGTACGACGAGTCGTCAGAGACATGGGGCGAGCAACTGCAGCAGAAACTGAAGCAGATCGAAAGCTCACTTTCTACGAAAAATGTTTCCCGTCATTATGATGCGGAAATTTGTGTGATTGCTGCTTTGAGTACGCCTGAGCTAAGGGCGTTATTAAACATTAAGAGTTGGAGCTTTTCTGAGTATGAAGTCGCTGATGATCCTACCACCTATTATCGCGGTATATTAAAAAACGGAAAAGAAATTTATGCTGCGGCTTCTCCACGAATGGGCCTTCCAGCCGCGGCGGTACTTGCCAGTAAGATGATAAACAAATTCAGGCCAAAGTACTTGGTGATGATTGGGATCGCTGCAGGCATCCAAACAAAGGTTAACATGGGTGATATCATAGTTGCTGATCCTGGGTGGGATTATGGTAGTGGAAAAATTACAATTGATAGCGAAGGTGTGTCTGCATTTGAGCCGTCTCCTCATCAACTTAATCTGGATCCTATTATAAAAAAGCAGTTTGAGAAAATTGAAAACGATCATATTGCCTTGTCGAATATTTATAATGAATGGCCTGCGAGCAAGCCTGATACACAATTGAAGATACACATAGGGCCATTCGCCTCGGGAGCGTCGGTGATAGCCGATCCAGGTATCGCGCTTAAAATAAAGAATCAGCATCGTAAAATTCTAGGCTTTGATATGGAGAGTTACGGTGTTATGACATCAGGCCATGATTCGGATGAGCCAAAACCCAAGGTTGTTGTTATAAAGTCTGTATGTGATTATGGTGACAATCATAAGGGTGATGACTATCAATCGTATGCTTCATATACAAGCGTCGCCTTGTTGAAGGTATGGGTAGATAAATACCTTTAGTCAAGTCTCAAGCATGCGATTTTACTCGCATGCTTTTTAAGTTGAAATTTAATGCATTTAAAATGCCTTTGAGTTGGTTGGCTCGCTAGCGCGTTACTTTTCATTCTACAGACTTAACAAGTGCCCCGATGGCTTACCGTCGCCGTTTCAATTTGTTCTCTATAAGTAACATTTCTCCGCTGATTGCAGTAATTGTGTGTCTCTGCGTCGCTGTGTTCTTCCCAATATTTGTATTAATGATTTTTAGAAGTTCGGCTAAGTGGGATTTTCTAGCTTCTAGCGCTTCGGATAAGGATGAGTGCTTATTTGCAAGGCTGTTCATGATTCGATCTCTGAGTAATTTAAAATTCCACGGGAATCGTCTACTTAAGTGTTAATTCGTATTTATATTGAGAGCAAATCCTTCAGGGAGTATTGGCTGCTGCGATCTACTAAATCTGGCCACTTCCAACTTCCAAAATTTTGCCCTTGCCGGGGTACTTCTAGCTTAAGCAGCGATACCGGATCTCTATTTATCATGCTAGATGCGGCGTAGAGTTTACCTCCTGCCTCAATGAGGATCTTAGCAGCATCGTTCCATTTTTCTTGGAGGACATCATGTGCAAGATCTAGGGCTTTTATCTCTATTCTCCTATGCTCCTCTTGAGCTTCGGTAATGTACCTTTCAACGGTGCTCAACTGTAAGCGATTCATCACCTACACATTCAAAGCCGCCCATTGAAGCCCGATGCTGTGCTCCCGATTCTTTTCTGGAGCCAGCCCCTCATGATGCGACCCGACGCCAAAGTCGAAAAAGTCTACCTCTACCCCAAGCCCGTCGACTTCCGAAAGTCCATCGATGGCCTAGCCGCTCTGGTCGAGCTGGACATCAAAGTGGCGGTATTCGACCCCGTACTTTTCGTCTTCCTCAACAGGTCACGCAACCGAGTGAAGATATTGTATTGGGAACGCAACGCTTTCTGCCTTTGGCTTAAGCGCCTCGAGTCTGAACGTTTTAAAACATCGCCCGATGCCGGCGACGAGGCTATTGTCCTGACGGTTCAGGAACTCAACTGGTTACTGGATGGTTTTGACCTTTGGCGCAACCGCCCTCATCAGGTTTTGACCCCACGCTATGTAGCCTGACCCGGTATAATCCGGGCCATGATTTCCCTGCCCGACGACCTTCCGGATGATCCTGTTTTGCTCAAGCAACTGCTGCTTGAGGCGCTCAGCCGCCAGGAAGAAAGTGCCCAGGCTTATCAAACCCACATCGTCGACCTGAAAGAACAGATCAAGTTGCTGCGCGACCGCTTGTTCGGGCGTAAGTCCGAACAAACTGTCGAGCCCAACACGCCGCAACTGGCGCTGTTCAACGAGCCCGAAAGCGAGCCGATGCCGCTCGCTGATGACCCTGACGAAGAAGCCGTTGCGCCGACGCCACGCCGTGGCAAGCGCAAGCCGTTGGCGGCCGATCTGCCGCGTATCGAAGTCATCCACGAACTGCCCGAACACGAACTGACTTGTGCCTGCGGTTGCCGCAAACACGCCATCGGCGAAGAGACCAGCGAACAACTGGACATCGTGCCGATGCAGATTCGCGTGATCAAACACATCCGCAAAGTTTACGGCTGCCGCGGTTGTGAAACGGCATCGGTCACGGCTGACAAGCCTGCCCAGTTGATCGAAAAGAGCATGGCCAGCCCCAGCGTATTGGCGATGCTGTTGACCACCAAGTATGTTGATGGCTTGCCTTTGCACCGGTTTGAAACCGTGCTGAGCCGACACGGCATCGAGATCCCGCGCCAGACCCTGGCGCGGTGGGTGATCCAGTGCAGCGAACACTTCCAGCCACTGCTGAATTTGATGCGCGACCGATTACTGGAAAGTCCGGTGATCCACTGCGATGAAACCCGCGTCCAGGTGTTGAAGGAGCCGGATCGCGACCCGACCAGTCAATCCTGGATGTGGGTGCAGGCCAGCGGTCCACCGGACAAGAAAGTGGTGCTGTTTGACTACACCTGCAGCCGTGTGCAGGACGTACCGTTGCGCTTGCTGGACAGTTATCGCGGCTATGTGATGACCGATGATTACGTCGGCTATAACGCCTTGGCGTTGCAACCGGGCGTAGAGCGAATGGCATGCATGGCCCATGCCCGCCGCAAGTTCGTGGAGGCGCAAAAAGTGCAGCCCAAGGGTAAAACCGGAAGGGCTGATATCGCGCTGACGATGATCAACAAACTGTACGGCATCGAACGCGAATCCAAAGACGCCAGCGATGAGCAGCGGTTTATCGCTCGTCAGCAAAAGAGCCTGCCGATACTGGCTCAACTGAAAAACTGGCTGGACAAGACCCAACAGCAAGTCACGGCGCAAAGTGCACTGGGCAAGGCTGTGCATTATTTGGCGAACAACTGGAGCCGGCTGGAGCGCTATGTCGAAGCAGGTTTTTTACCCATCGACAACAATGCGGCCGAAAGAGCGATCAAGCCGTTTGTAATAGGACGCAAGGCGTGGCTGTTCAGCGATACGCCCAAGGGCGCCACCGCCAGCGCCCAGGTCTACAGCCTGGTCGAGACCGCCAAGCTTAACGGCCAGGAGCCCTATACGTGGCTGCGCCACGTACTGGAGCGGTTGCCCCATGCTTCGTCGGTAGAGGACTACGAAGCTCTGTTGCCGTGGAACTGCTCACCGCAGATGCCACAGTAGACCGTTGACCCACCTTGGGGTAGGTGGGGTTTATGGATCGCGTACGACCAAACTGGCTCACTGAGACCGTTTCGTCTCACTCGGCATCAAGATATCGGAAAACTATCCGGCATCTTTTGGGCAGCACCAGGCCCTTGCGCGTAGGGGGTGCTGTATTTGAATACAACAGTGTTGTATTCGGTGAGAAGGCAGCTTGAATTGGGCGACAATACCCTCGATCGCAAGCGTCTAACCAACACATATTTCGAACTCCGTATTAACCGAGTTTGAAAGGCGAAATCCCGGAAAATTTGCGGTATTTATTGGCTTTCAAATGGGCTGATCATTGGTATGTGAGTTGTGAAGCCCAGCCGTTCGATTAGTGGCCTTCGCTCAAAATGGAACCGTAATTCAGCAGATTAGAAAAATGAGCGACTATCGCGGGTGTAGCAATAGATGATAACCTTGAGCTCAGGAAATATGACTAAACTTGCCTCAAAAGGCTCTGTGTGGGTATAGAAGCTTTCAGCCCTACCTGCTGCTTTTAGCCAGCTCCAAAACTCGGACGGCGGGTCATCTGGGAAGCATAGCCCCCAAGGGCTTTCTTGAATCCAGCCTGAAGGTACCGGCGTCGGCTTCCAAGGCAGATAGGTATACCTGTTTGGATCGGCTTTCACTCTGGCGTTAACCCAAGACGGCATTTCCCGCCATTGCTGCTTGCCCTTAAAGAAATCAAGGCCCTCCTGTTTTATCGCTGAAGCGGTGTCGTCGCTGATACTGTAGACAGCTACTGCCCAAGGCTCAAAGTTTTCTTTCGGCAGAAATCCTAAGGTTTTGCGCGCGTGAACGAATACAGGATCTAGAAGCTCAATACCCGCTGGGATTTTAGTTCGGTAATAATAGTTATAGAATTTCTGAGCGGATGCCAGCCTCATTTCGTAAGGGATGTAAATCGCCATGCAAATTGAGACAACGATTAAAAAAGTGGTGTAGCGCCAATTCCATTTTAGCTGTGCCATGTCAAAATCCCTTGCTTATAAATACAATTACTCAATCCTAAAATTCCAAACGTAGAAAACGCATACGCGGACTTTCTCGTTGTCATATTTTCCGGGAAAGCGTTCATGAAGGACAGGTTCATCGGACATTTCTTTTAGCTTTTTTCGCTAGGGTAATGCTCTGCCAAGTCGTGGCGAGCGTTGTCTCGGTATCCGCCCGCATACATGACCTCCCTGGAAAGTCACCCTCAAACTCCTTAGCACCTATGGCTACGGAGCCCCAATCAGCAGAACAAGTTGTGCCGATCGGGCAGGACTGGCCGTGCTCTTTGTGCAGGCTCGCGGGCATTTCGCGCCCCCGGGGCTAAGTGAAATCCGTGCGTAAGCTATTGCGTGAAACCCTTATGGGCCGAGGCTTCGCACACTTCTTCAGACGCTTCAGAGCTGCGCGAAGTAGTGCGCGAAATCGTTAGCGGCACCAGCTAGGGACATTGAACGTGGACCGTCGGAGCTCTGGTCTTAGCGCCTCGACCCACGTCTCACCTCGCCAGCGCCGCATCTTTACCGTGCTCCACTTGAGCCCCAAGCTTGCGGCCCACTGAATGGCCGACAGGGTAATACCGTCCCGGGTGATCGGCGTAGACCCGGCGCAGCTCGTGTCTCGGTGCGGCGTTCTGGGGACGTAAACAGCAGAAGGGTCGAAGGTAGGGTTATGCATGGCAGCCATCTCGCGACATCCAGATGGACGCGAAGTTATGTGGCTGGATGCAATTGTGATTATTGGGCTGTTGGTTCGCGGTGCTCAGCGCGGGTCGGACGTGCGAAGCGTTTCGCGAACCGGGAGCGCCAGGGAGGCCGAGTTTGAACCCTAACGCCCAGAGTAAACGGTTGTGGTCGAATTAGGGCCGAAGTTATTCGTCACCGATCGCCCTCCAGTTGAATCATTGCAGTACGTTTGGTTTCCTGCGCTATTGCAGTTCACCATCACTGCTCTCGGACGTCTCGGTTCCTCCTGAATACCTGCAGCTATTCTCGCGTCCCGCTGAGCTCTTCGCTTGGCGCGCGCCTCGTTCTGTTGCTCTTTGATACCCAAACTGCTGGTGTTGTCAGGGATCACAACGACATCGTTGCTTCTGGGGCCGCCTGTTGAGAGGCGAGTCTGCCTAGTGATCTTGGCTGCTCTAAGTTGGCGTCTGACAACATCAGCACTGGCCGCATCAACATTCGTCAAGTTGGTGGCGGTCGTTTGGGAGTAAAGCGACGAGTCACCCTCCCATGTCGGGCAAGGTGCAAAGGAAAAACTGACCTTGCCTTCGTGATCTACACATTTGTAGGAGTCGGCCAGAGCGGCATGGCTGGAAACGAGCAGCGCGATGAGAGCGATCTTCTTGATCATTGCAGTCGTCCATGTGCGATCTGGCGGCGCCAATAGGGTTTGTTGAATCCATATAGCGCTTACCTTATGGCGCCCCGCTCGATAGAGCAAGACGCCATCACATACAGCCAGAAACAAGAAAACCCGCACTAGGCGGGTTTCTTGATTTGCCTGGACGCTTCCTTGGAAGCGTCTAGACGGTACTTGGTGGCTACACAGGGACTTGAACCCCGGACCCCAGCATTATGAATGCTATGCTCTAACCAACTGAGCTATGTAGCCAAGTGGCGCGCATTATTCGTGGATAAGGGGGAGGTGTCAAGCGTTGTGTTGAAAAATAAATGCGCATGATCAATTGCTTAGGGTGTGCCGTACGTTTCAGCTCGTCGTCCGTCCTCCTCCTTGCCGTCCCTTCCCATCGTAGCGCACCATTTTGTTACCTGGTCTCTGCACCCTTTGTGTGCGAGTCCGAGTGGCCGGATGTTTCCTCCAGTGACAGTTATTGCCATGGCCTGATTCGGTAAACCGGACGAGGTTGAGCGTGTGAGCGCTTTTGCCCAGGCAATACAGGGTGTCGTCATTGCTTAATGTCATGTTGCTATTGTTTACAGATGGCCAATCATTTCATGCCGCTCTGGTCGGTGTTGCCGTCTCTGTTCGCAGTGGTCGCGGAGAGTGGAGTGCTATGTCGCAGCCGGTAAGGGTTTGAGTGATAGGCACTCATGTGGCGTAGGGCATTTCCCTAGGATCCTGAACACTCGCCGATAGAGCTGTGAGTCTTTTTGGGGCGGTGGAGATACAAGGTATGCACTCGACTAAATTCGTTCGGTTTTCCGACTGAAAGATACGTGGATGTCGCCATCAGGCACGGTCCAATTCTTGCTATGTGCTACCCGATGCGACGCTTTCCACAAGAGACGAACGCAAAAATGGGCGAAGCCCGCTGCATTCCTTTAACCAGGGGGATGTACGGCTATCGCTATTGAATCAGCAGCATGGCATTTTGCCTGTAGCCTTTTTTGCCGTCTTGGCAAGGTGTAGAGGGGAGTAAACGAGCATGCAAGGTCTTTTATTACCGGGAATGCGCCTGCTCGGGCGTTTTGGTTTCGCCAGGAAGTTTCAAGTTCTGTTCCTTTTGTTCATGCTGCCGCTGTTGGGCAGCATGTGGATGATCGGCAGCGATTATCAGGACAAGCTGGCGGTGATTGCCGGGGAGCAGGCCGGGGTACGGCAGTTGCTGGCCCTGGATGCCCTCGACGGCCAGTTGTCTGCGCAGCGTGACCGTGCGGCACGCTGGAAAGCTTCGGACATTCTGCGGGTGCAGAGTGATGCGACCAAAGCGACCATGGCGGCGATGGACGCAGCTGCTCCGCAGTTGAGCAAATCTGTCGAGACCTTGGGCGCGGTGCTCAAGAGCGAAAAATCTTCCGATGAAGTCATGACGCGTTTTCAGGCCCTGCAAGCAGCCGTTAACGGCATGGATAGCGCTGCCATGCGCACAGTCGGCTGGTGGCCGGACGGCTACGATCGCTTCACCAATGCCCTGAGTGCCCTGCAGGCGCTGCGCGAGCAGATCGCCATGGACAGTGGCCTGATCCTCGACCCGTGGCTGGAAACCTATATGTTGATGCAGGTTGCCACTACACAGGCGCCCGAGCTGATCGAACGTATCGGGCGCATGGCCAGTATCGGCCAGACCTCCATCGTCAGCGGCCAGTTCAGCATGCAAAGCCGCCTGCAGATGCGCGACCTGCGTAGCCGCATCGGCGATGCCCAGGACCAGTTGCTCAAGATCGGTGGTTCGCTGCAGGCCAAACTGCCTCCCGAACTCAACGCCTGGAACGACCAATACAAGACCAGTATCGAGCGTCTGAACAAGGAGCTGAAGGTTCTGGACGATGGTGTGTTTGCCGGTTCCATCACTCTCAAACCTGACGATTTCGAGCACAGTGTGGATGGCTTGCTGGGTGACCTGGCGGCCCTGCGCAGTAACTCGCTGCACTTCCTCAATGATCGCCTGAGCTATTTTCGTGATCAGGCCAATATGCACTTCATCCCGATCGGGATGATTTTCGGCGCGCTGTTGCTGGCGGCAATGTACCTGTTCGCCTGTCTGCAAGCCTCGATTCGTCGCAGTGCCAGCGGTATCACCACCCTGGCCGAGTCCCTGCGCGACGGTAATCTGCTGGTCCAGGTGCAGGTCGAAGGGCGTGACGAACTGGCGGCGATCAGTACCGCGCTCAACGTCGCGGTAGTGCAGTTGCGCACCAGTCTGCTGGGTGTAAACCATGAGACTCAGCAGTTGGGCAGCGCTGTGCTGACCCTCAACAGCCAGTCCAGCAGCACGCTGAACGAGGTCGAGGACCAACAGCAGCAGATCAGCCAGATCGCCGCTGCAGCCACCGAGCTGGCGGCCACTTCCCAGGGTGTGGCGAAGAGTTGCGAAAACGCTTCCGACAGTGCGCGCCAGACGCGGCAGATTGCCGAGCAAAGCAGCCTGGACAGCCAGCGCACCACCGACAGCATTCAACAGCTCAATCAGCGTTTGACCGACACTGCTGCAGCGCTGGGCCGGGTCAGCGATCAGGGCCAACAGATTCAATCGGTGGTCGATGCCATTCGCGGGATCGCCGAGCAGACCAACCTGTTGGCGCTTAACGCGGCCATCGAAGCAGCCCGCGCCGGTGAGCAGGGGCGTGGGTTTGCGGTAGTGGCCGATGAGGTGCGCAGCCTTTCCCAGCGTACCCAGGCCTCCACTGCCCAGATTGCCGGGACCGTAGACAGCCTGCGTTCGACCGTGAGCCAGGCGGTCAGCCTGATGGAAGCGGCGTGCGGGCAGGCCCTGACGGATGCACAGTCGGTGACCAGTCTGGGTCAGCGCCTGGGTGAAATCGCTCAGGCGGTGCAGGGTGTGACCGACACTCTGGCGCAGATCTCCACTGCCGTCGAAGAGCAGGCGACCACTGCGGATGAAGTGAGTGGCAATATCCAACAGGTCGATCAGGCCGCCGGACGCCTGCTCGACGGTGCCCGTGCCGTCCATCAGGCGGCCGATACCTTGAGTCGCGGCAGCCGTGCATTGAGCGACAACACTTCACGGTTTCGGTTGAGCTGATCATTGAATAGGCCTCGCCCGCGCAGGCAGCGGGTGAGGCAGTTTTTCCGGCACGGTGCCGGCGTCTTGGAGGTGCTGATCCCTGTGGGGGCCGGGCTTGCCCGCGAAAGCGATATTTCAGCCGAAAAAGATGTATCGGATGTACTGGCCTACTCGCGGGCAAGCCCGGCTCCAACGGGATAACTTCGGTCAACTGACCTGTTCCGGCTGACTTTTACGTACGTCCCGTCTTCGCCGTCTGCCCAAACAGAATCTTCTTGCCTTCCTCAGTCACCGTCGGCCGATTCTTCAACGGCTCGCCTTTGGCGTAGGCCGCGATAGTCGCCGGGCGTGCGGCAATTGCGTTGAGCCAGCGCTTGAGGTTGGGGAAGTCGTCGATATTCTGCTGTTGGTTCTGCCATGGCACCACCCACGGATAGGCGGCCATGTCGGCGATGCTGTAATGCTCACCGGTAATGAATTCGTGCCCGGCCAGCTGACGATCCAGCACGCCATACAGGCGATTGGTTTCGTTGACATAGCGATTGATCGCGTAGGGGATTTTTTCCGGCGCGTACAGACCAAAGTGATGGTTCTGCCCGGCCATCGGCCCCAGCCCACCCATCTGCCAGAACAGCCATTCGGTCACGGTCTTTTTGCCGCGCACATCACGAGGCATGAACTGACCGGTTTTTTCGGCCAGGTACAGCAGAATGGCGCCAGACTCGAACACTGTGATCGGCTCGCCGCCGTCGGCAGGGGCGGTGTCGATGATGGCAGGCATGCGGTTGTTCGGCGAGAAGCTAAGAAACTCGGGCCTGAACTGATCGCCCGCGCTGATATCCACAGGGTGGATGCGGTAGTCCAGACCTGCCTCTTCGAGGAACAGGGTGATCTTGTGGCCATTGGGCGTCGGCCAGTAATACAGCTCAATCATTGCAGCACATCCTGATCAGTGGAGGGGAGGGTCGAGCAGCGCCGCAACCGGGCGAATGATGCCTTCGAGCAACGCGCGTTCCGGGCGTGCCCTGGCCAATACGCGAATACCGAGCAATACAGCCAACAGCAGGCGCGCCAGGTCGTCGGCCGGTTGCGCGCTATTGA
Organism: Pseudomonas sp. Pseusp88; assembly: GCF_047303955.1. Taxonomy (NCBI): domain Bacteria; kingdom Pseudomonadati; phylum Pseudomonadota; class Gammaproteobacteria; order Pseudomonadales; family Pseudomonadaceae; genus Pseudomonas; species Pseudomonas sp. Pseusp88. The sequence goes on from NZ_JBGLYM010000028.1 coordinate 62,329, forward strand.
TGCTGCCGTCGGCCTGGCCAGCCCTGAGGCAGCGCAGAAAAAAGTGTTCGGCACGGTTGAGAAAGTCAGTCGCAAAGGTCTTGCAGTCGTCGTCATAAGGCGCCCGTTCCAGCGCGGTATTCACGAGCAGGCAGCCTTTGTGCTGCGGGTCATTCAGGGACAGTTCGACGATTTCATCGAGAAAGGTGGCGATGGCCTGACGCGGCGGCAGATTACCTTCAAGGCGCTGTACACGGACGTCGAAGCCCCGTTCGCGGTAATGCAGCAGGGCGCGTTGATACAGCGCGTGTTTGTCGCCGAAAGCGTTGTAGAGACTGGCACCGGTAATGCCCATCCGTTCGGCCAGATGACGCACTGAGGTGGCCTCGTAACCGTGTACCCAGAAACACTGGATGGCGGCTTCGAGCACGGCGGCTTCATCGAATTCTCTGGGGCGGGCCATTGCGCAGTGTTCTCCATGGGGATCTTCAGGGATTGCTCCCTGACGGCAGCTGATCTAATCTAAAACGGTTGCTCTAAAATAAAAAGGGCTAATTTTCGAGGCCCTGTCGGCCTGGCTGATTCTGCCCACAACTCGTTTCCCATACCTCTGAATGAGAAGTCCGATGATCCGTCTCTACTTCAACCCTGCACCCAACCCGTTCAAGATTGCGCTGGCGCTTGAGGAACTGGGCATGGCCTATGAACTGGTGCCCGTGGATCCGCGCAAGGGCGAGCAGCACAGCCCTGAGTTCCGTGCCATCAACCCTAATGGCAAGATGCCGGCCATCATCGACACCGACGGGCCTGACGGCGCAGAGGTACGGGTGTTCGATTCCACGGCGATCCTGATGTATCTGGCCGAGAAGAGTGGCCGCCTGCAAGGGGCGGCGGCGGACCGGCCCGAGTTGTTGTCGTGGCTGATGTTTATCGGCACCGGTATAGGCCCGTTTTCCGGGCAGGCGGTGCATTTCCAGCATGCGGCGCCGGCAGGCAATGAGTACGGGGTCAATCGATATGTGCGCGAGATCGAGCGGCATTACGAGGTGTTGGATCAGCATCTGGCGGGGCGTGATTTCATCGTCGGCAATGAACTGACCATCGCTGATATTTCGGCCTGGGGCTGGCTGCGCGTGGCGCCTCGCGTATTCAAGGACGTGGCCGACGCCTTTGCGCCGTTCCCGAATATCCAGCGCTGGTTTCAGCGTATCGACGCACTGCCGGCGGCGGCTCGTGCCCGTGAGGCAGGTAAGGATCTCAGCTTCAAGCAGGACATGGACGAAGCGGCGCAGCGCGCCATGTTCCCGTCCAATTTCCCTAAACAGGCGGTGTAAACCTCAGCCAGCCTGATTGACCTGCTGGCGCGGTATCAATGCCGCGACAGCGGGGTTTGCACATGACGCGCGGTACGCTGCACCAGTTTATGGATCAGCAGCATGTCTGCCTGTGGCGTCAGGTCCTGTGCCGTGCCATTGCGGCCGGTGGCGACCAGTTCCAGTGCTGCGCCGTGCTTGCCGTCGTGCAACTCATAGTCAGCCCCGCATGAGGCGCAGAACACATGATCCCCGGCCTTGTTGACCTGCCGCAGGGTTACGGTCGGCCCGCACATGCCGCAATGGCGCAGCGGGATGCCTTCGTCGGTATGGCCGATGATCGGGCTCAGGCGATCCTCTTCCCCCAACTGGATGAACAACTCGCCAAAACGCGCATCGAACTGCGTGCCCAGGTTCTTGCGGATAATCCCCAACGCCTGCTCTTGCGGCATCCCGGCGCGATAGGTGCGGGTGCTGGTCATGGCATCGAAGGCATCGCAAATGCCGGTGATCGCCGCCATCGGCGAGATTTCCCCGACCTTGAGGCCCAGCGGATAGCCGCGGCCATCCGGCGTTTCGTGATGCAGGCGCACCGCGTCGCTGACCAATTCGGCCAAGGGGTGGCTGTGCAGCAGGTTATGGCCGATGTCCGGGTGGGTTTTGATCACCGCGTATTCTTCATCGCTCAGCGGGCCGGGTTTGCGCAGTACGGCATCGGGAATGGCGATCTTGCCCAGATCGTGAACGAAACCGCCGAGGGCAATGCGCGCCACTTCGGTTTTATCCATACCGGCCTTTTGCGCCAGCAGCTCGCAGAACTGCGCCACGCGCCATAGATGGCCGCCGGTATACGGATCGCGGGCTTCCACCACCCAGGCCATGACCAGCAGGCTCGACAGCAATTCTTCTTCGTGGCGCTCGCTGACGGGGCTCTTGCGGCCGGACAGATTGCGGATCAGTTGCGTCAGGTTCATGGGAGATATTCCGAATACCGCCCGCGTCGGGCGCAATGATGGACAAGGCAAGACCGGTCGTGGGCGACTTGCCATCAGTTATTCGGAGAATAGCGCTGCGCGGTTACAGCGTTGAAAAAAATAATTGGCCCCGAGGCAAAACCCCCAGGGCCTGTTCAAACCCGGTTATTTACGAATCAACACGCGCTCGAACCGCCCGGCCAGCACGGTGTAGGCAAAGATACCGATCAGGCCGTGTGCAGCGACGAACCACAAAGCCGAATTGAAGGAACCGGTGGTGGCGACGAAATAGCCGATCACCAGCGGGGTCACGATACCTGCGACGTTACCGATGCCGTTAAAGACGCCGCCACTGAGCCCGACCATGCCCTCTGGTGCGGTGTCCGACAGCACCGCCCAACCGACGGCCGCCAGCCCCTTGCCGAAGAACGCCAGGGCCATCAGGGCAATGACCATCCAGTTGGCGTCGACATAGTTGGCCGAGACCAGGCTCGCCGCCAGAGCCATGCCGATGACGAACGGCGTCTTGCGGGCGCGGGAGGGATGAACGCCACGGCGAATCAGGTAGTCGGACACCAACCCGCCAAGAACGCCGCCGGAGAATCCGCACACCGCAGGCAAAGCGGCTACCCAGCCGGCTTCCATGATGGTCATGCCGCGACCCTTGATCAGGTAGATCGGGAACCAGGTAATGAAGAAGTACGTCAGGGCGGTGATGCAGTACTGCCCCAGGTAGACGGCCCAGAGCGTGCGATTGGTAAACAGCTGCGCGACTTGCTTGAAGTCGGTCTTGGGTTTTTCACTCTTGCGCGTCACTTCCAGGTCGACCAGGCCGCCGCCTTCGCGGATGTATTCCAGTTCCTCTTCGCTAAGGCGCGAGTAACTGCGCGGTTCGTGATACAGGGCGAACCAGAACACGGTAGCCACCAGCCCGAGTACGCCCATCCACAGGAATACATGCTCCCAACCCAGAGTGTGGGTGAGCCATGCCATCAACGGTGCGAAGACCACTACGGCCATGTATTGCGCCGAGTTGAACAATGCAGATGCCGTGCCTCGTTCGCGTGTCGGAAACCAGCAGGAAACAATGCGGTTATTGGCGGGAAAGGCCGGCGATTCGACCAGACCAAGCATAAAACGCATGCCGAACAGCATCATCGCGGCACTGGAACCAACGATGCCAAACCAGCCCACGGTGCCTTGCAGCATGGTGAACAGCGACCAGAGGAACAGGCTGCAACCATAGACCCGGCGTGCACCGAAGCGATCGAGCAGCCATCCACCGGGAATCTGGCCAAGGGCGTAGGCCCAGGCAAACGCCGAAAAGATCATGCCGAGCATGATCGGGTCCAGGCCCAGATCCTTGACCACGCCGGTACCGGCGATGGACATGGTGGCCCGGTCGGCATAATTGAGGACGGTAACGATAAAGATCAGGGCGAGGATAACGAAGCGCTGACGACCGACGCGGGTATTGGCAGGTGACGCCTCAAGGGGCGCTGTCTTGGCGTTCATGGTGCTCTCCGGCTCCCTTCAAGGGGGGCATTTATTATTGGAATGGTGTGCAGACCCACAGCCTAGAAAAAACAGCGATTCACGTCTAACATCCTTACTGAATCTATCAATACAAGAATTGAATCGTGGAACTGCACCAACTGCGTTGTTTTGTGATGGTGGCGGAGGAGCTTCACTTCGGTCGGGCGGCCAGACGCATGTTCATGACGCAGCCGCCGTTGAGTCGGCAAATCCAGTTGCTTGAGCGCTCGCTGGGGGTGGAGCTGCTGGACCGTAGCAACCGTCAGGTGCGCCTGACCGTGGCCGGGCAGCACTTCCTGCGCGACGCCCAGCATCTGCTGGCGTACACCGAGCAGGCCGGCAATGCCGCCCGACGCCTGGCGCGCGGCGAGGCGGGGCAATTGGTGTTGGGTTTTACCGCCGTCAGTGGCTACAACATGATTCCCGATCTGCTGTATCAGGCGGGCAAGTCGCTGCCGGAAGTGGGTTTCGAGTTGCACGAGATGGTATCCGGCAGCCAGACCGAAGCGTTGATCGCCAAGATGATCGACATCGGTTTTGTGCGGCGTGTGGAGCCGATCCCCGAATTGCGCTCACACCTGGCCCGCCGCGAATCTTTGCTGGTCGTGATGCCACGGGGGCATCCACTGGCGGCTCAACAGAGCTTGAGCGTCACCGATCTGGCTCAGCAGCCGTTCGTCATGTATTCCCCCAAAGAGGGGCGGTATTTCTACGATTGTATCGTCGGCTTGTTTGCCAGTGCCGGAGTGTCGCCGCGCTACCTGTATTACCTGGAACAGACGCATTCCATCCTCGGGCTGGTGCGGGCCGGGCTGGGCATTGCGATCGTTCCGGCATCGGCCCAGGAGCTGTTTCCCGGGCTGCTGGCATTCAGGCCGCTGCAGGGCGCAATCCCCACGGCGGATATGTTCATGGTCTTTCGCGAGGACAACGACAACCCGGCGCTCCCGCCATTTATCGAGATGGCCAAGGCGCACTTTGCCCAATTGCCCGACGGAACCATTGCGCGCTGAACGTTACATAACTGCATGAGCGAGGGCGGCTAAGCTGTCCTTTCCGCGGCTACGGCCGATTCCTACAGACGGATGTGATGCTGATGAAAATCTCCTTGCAGGGAAAACACGCGCTGGTCAGTGGTTCCACCGCCGGTATCGGCCTGGGTATTGCCACGGGGCTGGCCGAAGCGGGCGCCGAAGTGGTCATCAATGGCCGTAGCCAGGAGCGGGTCGATGCCGCCATTGCGGGCATTCGCAGCCAGTTGCCGGACGCCAGACTGATCGGCGTGGCGGCTGATCTGAGTACGGTCGACGGTGCGCAGAAACTGTTCGAGCAAGTGCCGAAGACCGACATTCTGGTCAACAACCTGGGCATCTTCGAGCCCAAGGGCTTCTTCGACATCACGGACGAAGAGTGGAGCCGCTTCTTCGACGTCAATGTGCTCAGCGCCGTGCGTCTGTCGCGTTTCTATGCGCCGGGCATGGTTGAACGTGGATGGGGGCGGATACAGTTTTTGTCCAGTGAATCGGCGTTGCAGATCCCTACGGAAATGGTCCATTACGGCATGACCAAAACGGCGTTGCTGGCGGTGTCCCGTGGCCTGGCCGAAACCCTGGCCGGTAGCGGCGTGACCGTCAACGCCATTCTGCCGGGGCCGACCCGTTCCGAAGGCGTCGGCGGCTTCCTGGCGCAGATGGCCAAGGACAGCGGCAAGAGCCTGGAAAGCCTGGAGCACGACTTCATCGCCGAACATCGCCCCAGCTCGATCATTCAGCGCCTGGCCAGCGTCGAGGAAGTGGCCAATCTGGCCGTTTACCTGGCATCGACCCAGGCCAGCGCGACAACGGGCGCAGCGATGCGGGTTGATGGTGGGGTAGTGCGGTCGATTGCCTGATGGCGGCTTAGGCTGAAAATACTCCCTGTTCGAAATGCAATACACGGGCAGCAAACACCGGCCAGGGAGCAAAGCCTGTGGGGGATTCTATGTTTGCTGTAAAGCCAGAGCAGCCCCTTCGCGGATGAATCCCCACAGATCCGATGGTATTCACGCACTACTGTGGGAGCGAATTCATTCGCGAAAGCTTTATTCCGGACGCCGCCAATGTGTTGGATGTACCGGCCCCTTCGCGGATAAATCCGCTCCCACAAGTCCGACGATATGCATGCGCTACTGTGGGAGCGAATTCATTCGCGAAAGCTTTATTCCGGACGCCGCCAATGTGTTGGATGTACCGGCCCCTTCGCGGAT
>NZ_JBGLYM010000029.1:0-67248 GCF_047303955.1 Pseudomonas sp. Pseusp88
GCTCCGGCCCCGGTCGCGCTGCCACCTGCCGAACCGGTTGCGCCAGCAGCGGGCACCAATCCGCCGGCGCCCGCAGCAAAACCTGCTGCCGATGCCAAGGGTACGACTCAATACACCACCGGCAATAACGACACGCTCTGGCAGATTGCCGAGAAGGTGCGTAATGGCGGTTCTGTGCAGCAGACCATGCTGGCCATCCAGGCGCTGAATCCGGACGCCTTTATTGCGGGCAACATCAACCGTCTGAAGAAAGGCCAAGTGTTGCGTCTGCCGACGCCGGAACAGGCCGCAGCCATGCCGCAGCCCAAGGCGGTCACTGAAGTTGCGCAACAGAATCGTGCCTGGCGTGAAGGCCGTCGTGCTCCGGCTGCCGGTGCCCGTCAGGTCGATGCGACCCGTCGCGAGAAAGCCGGTGCCGCACCTTCCAAGGTCGAGCCGAAGGACAATCTGAGCCTGGTTTCGGCGAACACCAAGCCTGCCAAGGGCGGCAAGGGTGTCGTCGGTGACAAGGATATTGGCAACAAGCTGGCAGTCGCCCAGGAAAGTCTGGATACCGCCCGTCGCGACAACGCCGAATTGAAAAGCCGCATGACCGATTTGCAGAGCCAGGTCGACAAGCTGCAACGCCTGATCCAGCTGAAAAACGATCAACTGGCCAAGATGCAGGCTCCGGAAGCTGCTACGGCGACTCCGGCGACAACACCTGCGGTACCGGCCACCATCGTTCCGGCCAACGCCGCCAAGCCGGCTGAAACTCCGGTGCAGCCACCAGCCTCAGCTGGCGATGCCGCTCAGGTCACTGCACCTGAGCCGGACAAGTCCCTGTTGGTCGAACCGGTAGCGCCGCCTCCGGAAACCATGGAAAGCTCGCTGAACAAGCTGCTCGCCAACCCGGTGATGATGGGCTTGATTGGCGGCGGCGCGGTTCTGTTGTTGCTGCTGCTGGCGTTGTTCCTGATCCGTCGTCGCAAGGCCAGGGAAGAAGCTGAAAAGCACAAACGCATGGCCCGTGCCCTGGCTGAAGAGTCGGATTTCGTCTCCGATATGGATATGGAATTGCCTCAGGCCAGTTTTGACGGCCTCGATGTGCCATCGCCAAGTGTCAAGATGGCGCCATCGGCGGCCACCGCGCCAGCCCGTGAAGTTCCGGCTGACGCATTGGTCCAGGCCGAGATCCATATCGCCTACGGCCGCATGAATCAGGCGGTTGAACTGCTTGAGGAAGCGATCAAGGAAGATCCGGATCGTACCGACATTCGCATGAAACTCATGGAAATCTATGCCGAACAGGGCAACACCAAGGCGTTCGCGGCTCACGAACGAAAAATGGTGGCCGCGGGAAAGAACCACGCTGAGGTCGAGCAGCTAAAGAGTCGTTACCCGACCATGAATACAGTCTCAGCAACAGCCGCAGTAGCCGCTGCCAGTGTGACTGCTGCGGCCATCGCCGCAGAGCTGGATGCCAAGTACGTCGAAGAGTTGTTGCAGGACGACCCCGAGCCCGAGCCGCCAGTGGTTACTGCGCCAGTGGTTGCGCAGCCCGAGCCTGAACCCGAGCCTGTAGCCGCCGTCGACGCCCTGGATGACAATGAATTCGACCTCAGCCTGGACGGACTCGATGATGAGCCGGCCCAGACGCCGGTCGACCTCAGCCTGGATGATCTGCTGGCGGACGAACCGGTAGCGCCTGCCGCTGCCGAGCCTAGCTTTGAATCGCTGTTGCAACAGCAGACCGAAGCCAAGGCCGAAGCGGATGTCCTGGACGATCTGTCCGATTTCGACCTGGATCTGGGTGAAGACACGCCGGAACTGAAAGCCGAAGATGATTTCGTGCTGGACGACGATGCGCTGGATCTGGGCATTGTCGACGCCGAAGAGCCGGATATTCACGATCTTCAACTGCCTGATGATTTCGACCTGTCGCTTTCCGACGACCTCGAGACCGTCCAGGCCTCCGAGGCTTTCGCTTCCGAGATCGACGACGTCAACGCCGAGCTGGATCGCCTGTCGGCGAATCTGGAGCATCCGCCGATTGCCAAGCCGTTCGAGGCGCCTGGCTTCACCGCCGATGACGCCATGTTGATGGATGATGAACCGGACTTCGACTTCCTGTCGGGCACCGATGAGGCCGCGACCAAGCTCGACCTGGCGCGTGCCTATATCGAGATGGAAGACAGCGACGGCGCCCGGGACATTCTCGATGAGGTCGTTGCCGAGGGTAACGCCACTCAGAAAGCCGAAGCTCAGGAAATGCTGGCTCGGCTGGCCTGATACAGCGCTGCCGAGTGCAAGGAATCATGTGGGACCGGCTAAAGCCGGTCCCACAGGACAATCCAAGCTCACCTTGCAGGTATTTGACAAAAGCGGCCACCAATGTGGCCGTTTCTATTTGTGCCCTTGTCTGCCTGCACATGGCGTCTTTTCGCAGCAGCCTTATAATGGCCGACTTTTCGATCTTCAACGGGCTGTAATTTCTTGGCGAACTTAGATAACCCGGCGGCTGAAATGGCCGCCGAGGGCTTTTTCCGCATCGCGCTGGGCGTCGAATACAAAGGCTCTCGCTACTGCGGCTGGCAACGTCAGGCCTCCGGTGTGCTGACCGTGCAGGAAACCCTGGAAGACGCCCTGTCCAAAGTCGCCGATTCGCCGGTATCGCTGATGTGCGCCGGTCGTACCGACGCGGGTGTCCATGCCTGCGGTCAGGTGGTGCATTTCGATACTCAGGCCGAACGTTCCATGAAGGCCTGGACCATGGGCGCCAATATCAATCTGCCTCATGACATCAGTGTGAGCTGGGCCAAGGTCATGCCTGCGCATTTTCATGCCCGCTTCAAGGCGATTGCCCGGCGTTATCGCTATGTGATCTACAACGACCAGATCCGCCCCGCGCACCTGAACCAGGAAATCACCTGGAACCACCGGCCGCTGGATGTGGAGCGCATGGCCCAGGCTGCGCAATACCTGGTCGGTACTCATGACTTCAGCGCGTTTCGTGCCGGGCAGTGCCAGGCCAAGTCGCCGATCAAGCAATTGCACCATCTGCGGGTCACGCGCCACGGCAAGATGATCGTCCTCGATATTCGCGCCAATGCCTTCCTGCACCATATGGTGCGCAATATCGCCGGGGTGCTGATGACCATCGGCGCCGGTGAGCGCCCCGTCGAATGGGCCAAAGAGGTATTGGAAAGCAAGGTACGCCGCACCGGCGGCGTCACGGCGCATCCATTCGGTCTGTATCTGGTTCAGGTCGAGTATCGCGACGAGTTTCCCTTGCCGGAGCGATATATCGGGCCGCATTTCCTTACAGGTTTCGCCGAACTTGACGGCTGACGCCCGCACTGGCATTTGCTACCATCCCGGACTTCGCTGAAAGGCAGGAATCTGTTACATGACAGCCGTTCGCAGCAAAATCTGCGGGATTACCCGCATAGAAGATGCATTGGCCGCCGTCGAGGCGGGTGCCGATGCCATCGGTTTTGTCTTCTATCCGCCGAGTCCGCGGGCTGTCACCGTGCAGCAGGCGCGCGCGATCATTGCTGCCTTGCCGCCGTTTATCAGTACGGTCGGGCTGTTCGTCAATGCCAGCGCCTGTGAATTGAACGAAACACTGGATGCCGTGCCGCTGGATCTGTTGCAGTTCCACGGCGATGAAACACCCGAGCAATGCGTCGGCTATCACCGCCCATTCATCAAGGCCCTGCGCGTACAGGCCGGTGACGATATTGCGGCGGCTTGTCGGGCTTATCGTCAGGCCAGTGGCATTCTGCTCGATGCCTATGTGCCCGGTGTGCCAGGCGGCACCGGCGAGTCTTTCGATTGGGCGCTGATTCCTCACGGCCTGGAAAAACCGATTATCCTTGCCGGTGGTCTGACGTCGGCGAATGTGGCCCAGGCCATCGCCCAGGTTCGCCCTTATGCCGTGGATGTCAGTGGCGGCGTGGAAAAATCCAGAGGCATCAAGGATCACGACAAGATCCGCGCATTCATGAGTGCTGTACGCGGGGCCTGATGTGACGGCGACGATCCTGCCGCCGTCCATAGCCTCACGGTTATGCCTCACTGTTACAGGACCGGCATTGGCCGGGAAGGGTGCCTTCCCGCGTTGAGCCGGTCCCACATTTGTTATGAATTTAGCTCAAGGGCATACGCAGGCGCCGAGTCGCCTGACGTTCTAGCCACCGGAACTGGAGAAAGAAAGCATGAGCAACTGGTTGGTAGACAAACTGATCCCTTCGATCATGCGTTCCGAGGTCAAGAAAAGCTCTGTCCCCGAAGGCCTCTGGCACAAGTGCCCGTCCTGCGAGGCGGTGCTCTATCGTCCGGAACTGGAAAAGACCCTGGACGTCTGCCCCAAGTGCAACCACCACATGCGCATCGACGCACGTGCACGCCTGGATATTTTCCTCGATGCCGAAGGTCGCAACGAGCTGGGTGCTGACCTGGAGCCGGTGGATCGCCTGAAATTCCGTGACAGCAAGAAGTACAAGGATCGCCTCACCGCTGCCCAGAAGCAGACCGGTGAAAAAGACGCCCTGATCTCCATGAGCGGCACCCTGCTGGGCATGCCGGTCGTGGCCAGCGCCTTCGAGTTCTCCTTCATGGGCGGCTCCATGGGCGCCATCGTTGGTGAGCGCTTTGTCCAGGCGGCCAACTACGCCCTGGAAAAACGCTGCCCGATGATCTGCTTCGCCGCCTCCGGCGGTGCGCGCATGCAGGAAGCGCTGATCTCCCTGATGCAGATGGCCAAGACTTCCGCAGTACTGGCTCGTCTTCGCGAAGAGGGCCTGCCGTTCATTTCCGTGCTGACTGACCCGGTCTACGGGGGGGTTTCCGCCAGCCTGGCCATGCTTGGTGACGTGATCGTCGCCGAACCCAAGGCGCTGATCGGTTTCGCCGGTCCTCGCGTGATCGAGCAGACCGTGCGGGAAAAACTCCCGGAAGGCTTCCAGCGCAGTGAATTCCTGCTGGACCACGGCGCCATCGACATGATCATCCCGCGTTCGGAGCTGCGTCCGCGCCTGGGTAATCTGCTGGCGCAACTGATGGACCTGCCAACACCGAAGTTCGTCGCGCCCGTGCTGGAACCGATCGTCATTCCACCGGCACCGGCCAACGTATGACGCCAGGATCCCTGGGGGACTGGCTGGCCTATCTGGAGCAACTGCATCCTTCGGCCATCGATATGGGCCTTGACCGTTCGCGGCAAGTGGCGACGCAGCTTGGCCTGACTCGCCCGGCGCCGCGGGTGATCACGGTCACCGGCACCAATGGCAAGGGTTCGACCTGTGCTTTCGTTGCTGCGTTGTTGCGCGCCCAGGGCCTCAGGGTTGGCGTCTACAGCTCGCCACACCTGTTGCGCTACAACGAGCGCGTGCAGGTGCAGGGCGTCGAGGCCACTGATGTCGAACTATGCGATGCCTTCGCCGCTGTTGAAGCAGCCCGTGGTGATGTCACTCTGACCTATTTCGAAATGGGTACGCTTGCGGCGTTCTGGCTGTTCGAACAGGCGGCACTGGATGCCGTGGTGCTTGAGGTCGGCCTGGGCGGACGTCTGGATGCAGTAAACCTGGTCGATGCGGATCTGGCGCTGGTGACCAGCATCGGGCTGGATCATGCCGACTGGCTGGGCGATACCCGTGAGTCCGTGGCTTTCGAAAAGGCCGGAATCTTCCGCGAGGGTCGTCCGGTGGTCTGCGGCGATCTCGATCCACCACAACCGCTGCTGGCCCGGGCCGCCGAGCTGCATTGCCCGCTGTCCCTGCGCGGCAATGAGTTCGACCTGTCCATCAGCGCCAACAACTGGCACTGGGCCGGACGCGACTCTGCGGGGCAACTGGTCGAGCTGCATGACCTGCCGTTGCTCGACCTGCCCATGGAGAATGCCGCACTGGCCTTGCAGGCGTATCTGCTGCTCGACCTGCCGTGGCAACCGGACGTGATTCGTAGCGCGTTGCAGACGACCCGGGTGACCGGTCGTCTGGAACGTCGCGTGGTGCATTGGCACGGCAAGACCCTGAATCTGCTGCTGGATGTGGGTCATAACGGTCACGCCGCGCAATTTCTGGCCCGGCGGCTGGCCCAGCGCCCTGTACCAGGCAAGCGTCTGGCGGTGTTCGGCCTGCTCGCCGACAAGGATCTGGACGGCGTGGTTGCCGAGTTGCACAACAGTATCCAGGACTGGGCCGTCGCCCCGTTACCCACATCACGCAGTCGCCAGCCCGACGAACTCCAGGCTGCCTTGCAGAACCTTGGCGCAAATGTGACGTCATACCCGAGTGTTGCGCAGGCACTGGAAGCCCAGTGCGCGCACGCGACGGCCGATGACGAGATTTTGCTGTTCGGGTCTTTTTACTGCGTTTCCGAGGCCCTGGAATGGTTGACTCGGCACGCCACGGAGGAATCTGCAAATGGCCTTGCTGGATAAAGCCTACAAACAGCGCATGGTCGGCGCGCTGGTCCTGATCGCCATCGCGGTGATCTTTCTGCCCATGCTGTTCTCGCGCCAGGATGAAGCCCGGCGAGTTCAGGTCGAGGCTCCGGCTGCGCCCCAGGCGCCTGTCGTGCCGCAGGTCAAGGTCGAGTCGGTGCCGGTTCCCGAGCAGCAGGCTTTGCCCCAGGAACCTGTTCCGGAAGAAGACGCCGCGACGCCTGTGCCGGTGCCATCACCGACACCGGCCAAGCCCGTTGTGACTGCCCCTGCTGCCAAGCCTGCCGCCGTGGCCAGCGCACCCGCCAAGCCGACACCTGCGCCAGCGGCGACGCCAGCCCCTGCCAAACCGGCAACGCCGGTCGCCGAGCCGAGCCGGGTCGATGCCAACGGCCTGTCGGTCAGTTGGTCGGTGCAACTGGCCAGCCTGTCCAATCGGGCCAATGCCGACAACCTGCAGAAGACTTTGCGCACCCAGGGCTATAACGCCTACATCCGCACGTCTGATGGGGTCAATCGGGTATTCGTCGGCCCGCTGATCGAACGTGCCGAAGCCGATCGCCTGCGTGATCAGCTGGATAAACAGCAGAAGCTCAAGGGTATCGTCGTACGCTTCCAGCCCGAGCATAACTAGGCCCAAAGGCTCCAGGGTCTGTACGAAATGCGTCCTGCCGGTAAATCCCTGCTTACCGGCAGGGCGGGGCTCTGCTAAAATGCGCCGCCTCATGGGTTAGCAGATTCCAACGTGCCATTTTCTCCGGTTGACTGGGCGATTCTCGGGGTAGTCATCATCTCGGCTCTGATCAGTCTCAAGCGCGGCTTCGTCAAAGAAGCTCTTTCGCTGGTGATCTGGATCGCCGCAGGTGCTGTCGCCTGGATGTTCGGTGCCAGCCTGTCGCAATACCTGGTCAATTACATCGAAACGCCATCGCTGCGAGTGATGGCGGGTTGCTCTATTCTGTTCGTCGCCACCTTGCTGGTTGGCGCCATGGTCAATTTTCTGATCGGCGAACTTATTCTTGTCACCGGGCTTTCCGGGACTGACCGTTTTCTCGGCATGGCTTTCGGCGCAGCGCGCGGAGGCCTGCTGGTCGTGGTGGCCGTCGGGCTGTTGAGCCTGGGGCCGGTACAACAGGATCAATGGTGGCAACAGTCTCGGCTGGTGCCACAGTTTCTGATGGTCGCTGACTGGTCGAAAAACCTGATTCTCGGGATGTCCAGCAAGTGGCTCGCCAGCGGCATCAGCGTACCCGCTGACCTGCCGTTCAAGGATCACCTTCTGCCAGCGGCTACCGCCATACCGCAGGAAGTGCTCGGTAAATCCAGTTCCACTAAGTAGGGGTTGTGTCGCATGTGTGGCATCGTCGGTATCGTCGGTAAGTCGAACGTCAATCAGGCGCTGTATGACGCGCTCACCGTCCTCCAGCACCGCGGCCAGGACGCTGCCGGTATCGTAACCAGCCACGACGGCCGGTTATTCCTGCGCAAGGACAATGGTTTGGTCCGTGATGTGTTCCATCAGCGCCATATGCAGCGCCTGATCGGCCACATGGGCATTGGCCATGTACGCTATCCAACTGCGGGCAGCTCGACTTCGGCCGAAGCCCAGCCGTTCTACGTCAACTCGCCTTACGGCATTACGCTGGCGCACAACGGCAACCTGACCAACGTCGAGCAACTGGCCAAGGAGATTTACGAATCCGACCTGCGCCACGTCAACACCAATTCCGACTCGGAAGTATTGCTCAACGTCTTCGCCCATGAACTGGCCGTACGCGGCAAGTTGCAGCCGACCGAAGAGGACATCTTCGCTGCCGTGACCGACGTGCATAAGCGTTGCCGTGGCGGTTACGCGGTCGTGGCGATGATCACCGGCTACGGTATCGTCGGTTTCCGCGACCCGGATGCCATCCGTCCGATCGTGTTCGGCCAGCGTCACACCGACGAAGGCGTCGAGTACATGATTGCCTCTGAGAGCGTGTCCCTGGACGTGCTCGGCTTCACCCTGATCCGCGACCTGGCGCCGGGCGAAGCGGTGTACATCACCGAAGACGGCAAGCTGCACACCCGTCAGTGTGCACCTAACCCTAAATACGCCCCATGCATCTTCGAACACGTCTATCTGGCGCGTCCGGACTCGATCATTGACGGCATCTCGGTATACAAGGCGCGTCTGCGCATGGGCGAGAAGCTGGCGGACAAGATCCTGCGCGAGCGTCCGGACCATGACATCGACGTGGTCATCCCGATTCCCGATACCAGCCGTACCGCAGCGCTTGAGCTGGCCAACCACCTGGGCGTCAAGTTCCGCGAAGGCTTCGTCAAGAACCGCTACATTGGCCGCACCTTCATCATGCCCGGCCAGGCGGCGCGGAAAAAATCCGTACGGCAGAAGCTCAACGCCATCGAGCTGGAATTCCGCGGCAAGAACGTGATGCTGGTGGATGACTCCATCGTGCGCGGCACCACCTGCAAGCAGATCATCCAGATGGCCCGCGAAGCCGGTGCCAAGAATGTCTATTTCTGCTCGGCAGCCCCTGCCGTGCGCTACCCGAACGTCTACGGCATCGATATGCCGAGTGCCCACGAACTGATCGCGCATAACCGCACGACCCAGGAAGTGGCGGATCTGATCGGTGCTGACTGGCTTATCTATCAGGACCTTTCTGACCTGATCGAAGCCGTCAGCGGCAGCAAGAAGATCAAGATCGATAACTTCGACTGCTCCGTGTTCGACGGCAAGTACGTGACCGGCGACATCGACGAGCATTACCTGCACAAGATCGAACAGGCGCGCAACGATGCCTCCAAGGTCAAGACCCAGGCCGTCAGCGCGATCATCGATCTGTACAACAACTGATTAGCAAGGAGAAGGCGGCATGACTCAGGAATGGGATGCCGGTCGGCTGGACAGCGACCTTGAAGGCGTGGGTTTCGACACCCTCGCCGTGCGTGCGGGCCAACACCGCACGCCGGAAGGCGAACACAGCGATCCGATGTTCTTCACCTCCAGTTACGTTTTCCGTACGGCCGCCGACGCGGCCGCACGTTTTGCGGGTGAAGTACCGGGCAACGTCTATTCGCGCTACACCAACCCTACCGTGCGCTCGTTCGAGGAGCGCATTGCCGCCCTCGAAGGTGCCGAGCAGGCCGTGGCTACCGCTACCGGCATGGCGGCGATCCTTGCCACGGTGATGAGCCTGTGCAGCGCGGGCGATCATGTGCTGGTATCGCAAAGCGTATTTGGCTCGACCATCAGCCTGTTTGAGAAGTACTTCAAGCGCTTCGGCGTGCAGGTCGACTACGTCCCCCTGGCCGAACTGTCGGGATGGGATGCGGCGATCAAGGCCAACACCAGACTGCTGTTCGTCGAGTCCCCGTCCAATCCCCTGGCCGAGCTGGTGGATATTGCCGCCCTGGCCGAGATCGCCCATGCCAAGGGCGCAATGCTGGTCGTGGACAACTGCTTCTGCACCCCGGCCTTGCAGCAGCCGCTGAAACTGGGTGCCGACATTGTCGTGCACTCGGCGACCAAGTTCATCGACGGCCAGGGCCGTTGCATGGGCGGCGTCGTGGCCGGTCGCAGCGAGCAGATGAAGGAAGTGGTGGGTTTCCTGCGTACCGCCGGGCCGACCCTGAGCCCGTTCAACGCCTGGATCTTCCTCAAGGGCCTGGAAACCCTGAACCTGCGCATGCGCGCCCACTGCGCCAATGCCCTGGCCCTGGCCGAATGGCTGGAGCAACAGGACGGCATCGAGAAGGTGCACTACGCCGGTCTCAAGAGCCATCCGCAGCATGCCTTGGCCCAGCGCCAGCAGAAGGGCTTTGGTGCGGTGGTGAGTTTCGAGGTCAAGGGTGGCAAAGAGGGCGCCTGGCGCTTTATCGATGCGACTCGCCTGATTTCCATCACCGCCAACCTGGGTGACAGCAAGACCACCATTACCCACCCAAGCACCACCTCCCATGGCCGTCTGGCGCCACAGGAGCGCGAGGCTGCGGGCATTCGCGACAGTCTGATCCGTGTCGCGGTCGGTCTGGAAGACGTCGCCGACCTGCAGGCGGATCTGGCGCGTGGCCTGGCTGCACTGTGAGTGACTGGGCGATGCAGGTCGCCAGTGCCAGCAACGGCCGGGTCGCGCTGGTTACCGGCGCGGCCCGGGGCATCGGTCAGGGCATTGCCGCCTGGCTGATTGCCGAAGGCTGGCGCGTAGTGCTGGCCGATGTCGATCGCCAGCGTGGCGCGACGGTGGCCCAGGTTCTGGGTGACAACGCGATGTTCGTGTTCATGGACGTCGCCAACGAGGAGCAGGTCGCTGCCGGCGTGGCCGACGTGCTCGGCCAGTTCGGTCGTCTGGATGCCCTGGTCTGCAACGCAGCGGTCGCCGATCCCCATAACATCACTCTGGAAAGCCTCGACCTGGCCTACTGGAATCGTGTTCTGGCAATCAACCTGACCGGTCCCATGCTCCTGGCCAAACATTGCGCGCCCTATCTGCGCGCCCATGGTGGCAGCGTCGTCAATTTGGCCTCGACCCGAGCCAGCCAGTCAGAAGCCGATACCGAGGCTTATGCGGCGAGCAAGGGTGGTCTCGTAGCCCTGACCCACGCCCTGGCCATCAGCCTTGGCCCGCAGATCCGCGTCAACGCCGTCAGCCCCGGCTGGATCGACGCCCGGGACACCGCCCGGCGTCGCGCCGAGCCGCTGTCAGAGAGCGATCACGACCAGCATCCGGCCGGAAGGGTAGGAACGGTGGAGGACGTTGCCGCTATGGTGGCCTGGCTGCTGTCGAGGAATGCCGGGTTTGTCACGGGGCAGGAGTTCGTGGTCGATGGTGGTATGAGCAAGAAGATGATCTATAGCGAGTAGCTGGGTAGGAGCAAACTTGTTCGCGAGACGCCCTATCTGATGTATCTAGCCATCCCTCTTGCCAACAAGTTGGCTCCTGCCATCAGCGTTCATAAAAACGACTTCTGAAAAAAACTTCAAGCAGGCTATTGACTTAGGTTCTCTACCTGCGTAAATTTCGCGGCCTCAGCGAAGCAAAGGGTGATTAGCTCAGCCGGGAGAGCAGCTGCCTTACAAGCAGCGGGTCGGCGGTTCGATCCCGTCATCACCCACCATTCGTTGAAAGTTGTTTGCTACACCGGACGAAAGTCCACCGACGCGCAGCGGTAGTTCAGTCGGTTAGAATACCGGCCTGTCACGCCGGGGGTCGCGGGTTCGAGTCCCGTCCGCTGCGCCATATTTGTACAGATCCGGTTTTCCGGGTTTGCGATTGAACGGCCTCAAGGCCATTCGATCACGGGTTTAAAGAAAGCATACTTAGCCAATAAGTCTGTTTTATGAGTTTCAAACGAACGCAAGTTCGAGCGATACGCAGCGGTAGTTCAGTCGGTTAGAATACCGGCCTGTCACGCCGGGGGTCGCGGGTTCGAGTCCCGTCCGCTGCGCCATATTTGTACAGATCCGGTTTTCCGGGTTTGCGATTGAACGGCCTCAAGGCCATTCGATCACGGGTTTAAAGAAAGCATACTTAGCCAATAAGTCTGTTTTATGAGTTTCAAACGAACGCAAGTTCGAGCGATACGCAGCGGTAGTTCAGTCGGTTAGAATACCGGCCTGTCACGCCGGGGGTCGCGGGTTCGAGTCCCGTCCGCTGCGCCATACAAAGCTTCGAGGCCCTTGAACTCCTCGAAGCAACAAAGAAGCGACCTTAGGGTCGCTTTTTTGTTTTCTGAGATTGATAAATAGACGTTCGTTGGATTGGAACGGTATTTCGTAGGAGCTGCGCAAGGCTGCGAATGGTTCTACCTGCCACACCGCTTTCGCAGCCTCCGGCAGCTCCTGCAAATCCGTATTTGCAGGGCACAGCGCGGCGCTCCATTCATGAATGTATCGACATCCTTGCAAACTCTGCGTTGATCCTCAGCGTAGGTTGTTGCAGACTTACCCCCGCTTTTCAGGTTGGCTGCTTCGCCGACAGTTTTTCTCTCAGGATCGTCGATGTCTAAATTCATGTGCTTGCGTACCGCCTGCTGGGCTTCCATTTTCCTGGCTGCCGCTGGCTGTTCGTCGCAAAAGCAAGCCATCTACGACCATGAAAATTTCGACGATGCCGGCACCTTCTCGCGTACCTATCCGGTGAGCGATAACGCTTCGTGCGAAGCCGCCCGTCGTGCCTTGCTCAGCCAGGGTTACATCATCACCAGCAGTGATCCGAAGATGATCAGCGGTCACAAAAGCTTCCAGCAGACCGGCGAGACCCATATGGAGATCAGCTTCAATGTGGTCTGCGCTTC
This sequence comes from Pseudomonas sp. Pseusp88, assembly GCF_047303955.1. Taxonomy (NCBI): domain Bacteria; kingdom Pseudomonadati; phylum Pseudomonadota; class Gammaproteobacteria; order Pseudomonadales; family Pseudomonadaceae; genus Pseudomonas; species Pseudomonas sp. Pseusp88. The sequence goes on from NZ_JBGLYM010000029.1 coordinate 12,728, forward strand.
TGACGGCAGCGGCGACCAGCGTTCGAGCATGTTCGCCAACGCCTTGCAGGATCGCTACGCGCTGAAGAAGACCAACAGCTCGGCCAGTCTGGGCGTGGGTGTGCTGGGTTCGGTGTCGATGCCGATCGGTTCGACCGATGATTCCATGGTCAAGGTCGCCAGCGAGACGGTAGCGTCGCAGAAGTTCTACGATCGCTTCTTCGTCCTGGTGGAAAATTTCCTGCCGCCGGAAGCGAAAAAAGCCGCGCATATCCCGGAGAAGCCCAAGTCGGATGCCAACGACCTGGGCATGCCTGAGCCGGTTGCCGCCGCTGCTGCGCCAGAAACCAAGACTCCCGAGCCCAAGCCTGTCGAGGTCAAACAGGCCGAACCCAAGGTTGCCGAACCCAAGCAGGCCGAGCAGAAGGTCGTAGAGCCGGTGCTCAATCCCGAGCCGGCCGTCAGCGAACCGGTACCGGCGCCCGTGGATCACGAGCCGGTGAAGGCCGAGACCACGACGCCAGAGACAGCGCCCGTTGAGCCGGTCACCCCTGCTACACCTTAATCTCCAGGTGTGCGCCGCGGCGATGTGGGAGCGGATTTATCCGCGAAAGGGGGCAGGCGAGTTGGGTCGGATGTCCCGCCTCATCCGCGAATGAATTCGCTCCCACAGGGCTCACCTCCATAGTCCATCCCTGGCATTTATTTAACCCAGGAACAACCGGTACGCCGGATTCTCGCTCTCATCCCAGTACGGGTAACCAATCTCCGCCAATGCCGCCGGGATCAGGTCCCGCTCGTCTTCCGGCACCACCAGCCCCGCTACCACCCGGCCATCTGCTGCGCCATGGTTACGGTAGTGGAACATCGAGATGGTCCAGCGCCCGCCCAGTTTATTCAGAAAGTTGAACAAGGCGCCCGGCCGCTCGGGGAATTCGAAGCGAAGCACCACTTCATCACTGACCCGCTCCGCATGGCCGCCGACCATATGCCGGATATGCAGTTTGGCCAGTTCGTTATCGGTCAGGTCCACTACCGGGAAACCCTGTTCAGTCAGGCTTGCGATCAAGGCGCTGCGCGGATCAGTGTCGGGATGGGTCTGAACGCCGACGAAAATGTGGGCTTCACGAATGGTGTGATAGCGGTAGTTGAACTCAGTGATCTGGCGCTTGCCGATGGCCTCGCAGAAGGCCTTGAAGCTGCCCGGCCGCTCGGGGATGGTCACGGCGATGATGGCTTCGCGGCCTTCTCCCAGTTCGGCACGCTCGGCGACGTGGCGCAGACGGTCGAAGTTGACGTTGGCGCCGGAGTCGATGGCCACCAGAGTCTGGCCGCTGATGCCGTACTGCTCGGTGTATTTCTTGATCCCGGCCACACCCAGGGCACCAGCAGGTTCGGTGATGGAACGGGTATCGTCGTAGATATCCTTGATTGCCGCGCAGATCTCGTCAGTGCTGACGGTGATCACTTCATCGACATAGTGTTGGCAGATATCAAAGGTGTGCTTGCCAATCTGCGCCACGGCCACGCCATCGGCAAAGAGCCCGACCTGCTGCAATACCACGCGCTCGCCGTAGGCCATGGCCTGTTGCAGGCAGTTGGAGTCGTCCGGCTCGACGCCGATCACCTTGATTTCCGGGCGCAGGTATTTCACATAGGCAGCGATACCGGCGATCAGGCCGCCGCCACCCACCGGCACGAAGATCGCGTCCAGAGGCCCCTGATGCTGACGCAGGATCTCCATGGCCACGGTGCCTTGCCCGGCGATGGTGTCGGGGTCGTCGTAAGGGTGGACGTAGACATAGCCCTGTTCCTCGACCAGCTTCAGCGAGTAGGCCAATGCTTCCGGGAACGAATCACCGTGCAACACCACGATGCCACCACGGGAACGCACGCCTTCGACCTTGATCTCGGGCGTGGTCTTGGGCATCACGATGGTGGCTTTGACACCCAGGGTCTTGGCCGCCAAGGCCAGGCCCTGCGCATGATTGCCCGCCGATGCGGTAACTACGCCCCGCGCCAGTTCCTCGGGGCTCAGTTGCGCCAGCTTGTTATAGGCACCGCGAATCTTGAAGGAGAACACCGGTTGCAGGTCTTCGCGCTTGAGCAGCACTTGGTTGCCCAGGCGCTCGGACAGCTGACGGGCGCCTTGCAACGGCGTTTCCACGGCGACGTCGTAGACGCGTGAGGTGAGGATCTTGCGAACGTAGTGATTGAGCAGGTCGGTCATCGTGTCGTTTCCTGGTGCAAAACAACAGAGCACGACAACGGCGCGGTGAGCAGGGCGATACGGGAATAGAGAATGATCATGTCTGACTCCTGGTTCAGCGATTTGGCCCAGGAGACAGAAGAAAAACCCGCCTCTAGGGCGGGTTGGGTGCAAGCGTCGGCTAACCCGCCATGACTGGAATGGCGGTAATAATAATCTGGCCGAAGAAATGCTTGGTTACGTTCATGACACAAAGACTATTTCGACTGCACCCTGGACGTCAAGCACATTGATTTCAAACAGCCATCGGGCTTCCGCCTCGTACCCTCCGTCACCCGTCGCTAAATTTCCAACGGCTAATCCGTCTTCTTGTGACTGCCGTCATTTTTATTTCACCTGGGCGTTTTAGTTTGTTCACGTTGGCACTTTAGGGTGAAAGACATGGTCAGTGAATGAGACCAAATAACGGAAAACCGCCGGAGGGCATGAAAATGGACGAATACCAGGAAGAACTGCTTGAATTCCAAGCCTTTGAACTCGATCTGCCAGAACCGGCTGATGATGCTACCGAGTTGTAATCGGTAGCAGGATTTGCCCTGACACAGCGCAGGGCCCCTGTAGGAGCTGCCGGAGGCTGCGAAAGCTGAGTCTCGGATGGCCCAATTCGCAGCCTTCGGCAGCTCCTGCAAGATCCCGTTCCAAATCATGAGATGGGTATCTGTTCAATAACTCACGCCATCTGCCGCTGACTACGCCGAAACTCCCCCGGCGTCTGCCCGTTCCAGCGTTTGAAGGCGCGTTGAAAGGCTTCGGCCGAGGCAAACCCCAGTAGATAAGCTATCTCCCCGAATGCCAGTTCCGTGTCGCGAATGTAGGTCATGGCCAGGTCGCGGCGCGTGTCATTGAGAATGTCGCGAAAGCCGGTACCTTCATCGGCGAGTTTGCGGCGCAAGGTCCAGGTCGGCAGTTTCAGCCGGGCTGCGACTTCTTCCAGATCCGGCTCCCGCCCCCCATTCAACAACGGCCCCAGCAACTGGGTGATGCGTTCGCGCAGGCTGCGGGTGCGGGTGCGTTGTTCCAGCTCCTTCTCGCACAACTGCAACAGGTGGCGCCAGGTGCTCGGGCAGTGATCGGGGTTGCGCAGGGCCAGGCTGTGCTGATCCAGACGCAATTGGTTGCCCGCCGCGCCGAAGATTACCGGCGTGTCGCTCAAGTCGCCATAGTCGCCAGCATAATCCGGGGCCTCGAATTCGATTTCCAGGCGTCGCGCCTGCACCGTACAACCCGCCAGTATGGATAGTTGAGTCAGCCAGCCGGCGAGTATCGAATCCACCACAAAACGGTTGTAGGCGTTGTACGGGCTGATGGAGTAAAAGCGCAGCCAGGCGCCGTCGGCATCTTCCTCGAAGCGCGACTGCCCGCGATAGTTGGAGCCATACAGTGGCTCAAAGCGAATCAGGGTGCGTGCCGCTTCACGCACGTTTGGAGCCTGGCTGGCAGTTACGCCTGCCAGCCCGGCCTGGCCCAGGCGGCCGAACCGGCCCATGCGCAAGCCCAGGGCCGGGTCGCCGGTCAATTGCATGGCGGCATGGCCCAAGCGCATATAACGCGGGATCGACAGCCGCGCTCCGGCCTCGGCCAGGCGGGCCGGGTCCAGGCCGTATTGGTCGAGCAGGGGTAGCGGGTCCTGGCCATGGCTGCGTACGGCTGCGGCCAGGCTGTCGATAAAGCCGACTGACAGATCCCCCAGGCGTATGGATGGTGCTTTCATCTATACCTCTGTCCCGTGGGAGCGTGGCTTCTGCGGGGCATTCATAACCAGATATTGATCAGGCGGGCGCCATGGAACGCCGAGCTGTTCGGCACCGGTTCGCTGAGGTTCTGCCCGGCGTGGCTGGCGAAGCTGTAGCCGGAGCTGCCCTGGTCCCAGAATTGACCGCGCATGAACACGCTGATACTCGCCCTGGCGTTACTCTGGAATTCGCGACCGCTCAGGGTCAGCTGCTGCCAGGCCTGGCCCTCGCTGACTTGCAGGGGGTTGAGCCCGATGCTGCTCACGGTCATTGGGTGGTGTGAGCCGCCCCAAGGTTTATTCCAGCGCTCATTACCGATCACCATCGCCGGTATGGCGATGAGTTCCACGCCTTGCTGGTTCAGTATCTTGTAGTTGGACGGATACCAGCTGTCACTGCCGATCAGTACGCCCAAACGCCCGGCCGGGGTATCGATTACATGCAGTGGCGCGCCGTCGGCCGGGCGGATGTAGCCGCGCTGATGGTTGGCCGGTGACAACTGACGTTGCGGCTGGCCAATGGGCAGGCCGTCGCTGCCGAAGGTCACGCTGCTGTTGAACAGCGGGCCGTTGCCGATCTGCAACTGGCCATTTTCCACCGAAGGTTCTGGCAGCACGATGGAGCCGGCGACTAGGGTTACGCCGAACTCCCTGGCTAGCCCGCCAAACAGACTCTGGTAATCCCGGGCCATGGTTTCGGCCTTCATGCGCATATGAGCGTCGTCCAGGCGGTTGCCGCCCCTGGCCTTGAACACCGCGTTGATGAACCGCCATGGATGGCTCAGGGCCAGCCAGGTCATGGCTTCCTTGATGGTTTCAGCTTGATACAACTGATTCTTTTCGCCGCTGGCCAGCAGCCAGGTGCCGATATGTTCTGGCAGCACGACAATGGTTCGGGAGTTGATCAGGCCTTGGTCCCGCGCCTGTTGCAAGTAGGCGGAGAGCTTGCGATGCAGGCGCTCGTTGCTCTGGTAATCGGCAGGGAAGAGTTCCGGCTGGATGCCCAGCAGATTGCCGCGGTCGCCGGGCTGGCCTTCGTTGACCACCAGATGAATACGCAGGTCCGACAGATAGTGACCGACGGGGCGGTCGCCGATCCAGATGGCATAGCCGACGAGGAGGGCTATCAGCGCCAGGGCGATGAATAGACCCAGAAGTTTGCGCATGGGCTGATCGCTACACAAGCATGACTTTGCATTGAGGGTTTAGTCCGAAGGCTACGGCAAAACAAGGGGTTATCCAACGATTTTGCAGGCATGGGCGAAATTTTGCCCATAGGTGGCCAAAAAAAACCGCGTATTTGCTATCGGGTGCTGAATTTTGCCGAAGACAATGAGTCTAGTTGCGTCAACGTGCAGAGAACCCGCGTTTGAAATGCTCGGTGATCATCTGCTTTATCCTGCTGCTCGTATCGCTGCCGACGGGCCTGTTTCCACTTTTCGTTCGATAGGATCTGCTCATGACTTGGCTTTCTGATCCCCTCATTTGGGCCTCCCTGGCGCAAATCATTGCCATTGACCTGCTGTTGGGCGGTGACAACGCCGTGGTCATTGCCATGGCCTGCCAGCGTCTGCCCAAGGAGCTGCAGACCAAGGCGATTTATGGCGGGATGCTGGGGGCGATTGTCCTGCGCATCGTCATGCTGTTCTTTGCCTTGCACCTGTTGGCCCTGCCGTTTCTCAAAGTGATCGGCGCGATCGCCTTGCTGTGGATCGGCATCAAGCTGGTGGCCAATCAGGACGAAGGGGGCGATGAACTGGATGGCGGGACTCGTTTGTGGACGGCGATCAAGACGGTCATCATCGCCGATGTGGTCATGTCTCTGGATAACGTCCTGGCGGTGGCCGCCGCCGGGGACGGCAATCTTTATCTGGTAGCCGCAGGGGTGCTGATCAGTATTCCCGTCATTGTCATGGGCAGCCGTCTGGTACTTGCAGCCATGGAGCGTGCCAGCTGGCTGGTGCTGGTGGGCGGCGGGTTGATCGGCTGGATTGCCGGGGGCATGGCGGTCAGCGATCCTTCCATCGTGCCGTATCTGCCTGCCGTGGCGTGGCTGCACTGGGCTGCAAGCGGCGCGGCGGCGGTCGTCGTTGTGCTGGCGGGGCTTTGGCTGGGGCGACGCAGTGAGGCAGAGCCCGAGGCGTCAGCGGAAAACGAATAAAACCTGCAGCGCAACGAAAGTTGCGCTGTCTCGATCGAGGGCTGGCTTACATCAGGACGTCCATTGCTCGCCGCCCGGCCAGTCCTTGGTTGGAATGTCGCTGATGGTGCCGTCTTTGACCCCATCGATGCCGTAGCGCTCGATGGCGCCGCCGAGCACTTGGGCGAAGTCATCGGCCTTGGCCTGCTGCTGCCCTTCCTTGACCAGACCCGGAATGATCGCGCCGAGCACGGCCACCCCCGCACCGAGAAATCCCAGCACGCCCGCCGCGCTGGCCAGTGCGGGCAGGAACCGTGGCAGGTTGGCCCCCAAAAGTCCCAGGCCGCCCTCGACCGTCGAAGCCGCGCCCGCCATCACGCCCAGAGAACCGGCAGTAATGCCGAAGCCCCCGGTCAGCCTGTCGCCGCGACGAATCGCCTGTACGCCGTCGAAGATGCCGTAGGCACCGGCGGCGATACCGGCCAGGCCGCCCAGGCCTTTGGCGCCTTCTTCGAAGTTCTTCGAGATGATCCTGGCGTTTTTGTCGTCCTTGACGTTGCCCTTGATCTGGTCGAGCAGATCACTGGGCAGCTTGCCGGTCTTCATGTCGTCCAGTGACTGTTCGCCGTTCTTGATCGCCTTATCCAGATACTCCTGATAGGCCTTGGTCCCACCTTCGGTAAGGACGGTGGCGGTCTGAATCGATCCGGTGGTGATGTCGACGATATTGCGCGGGCTCAGTTTGCCAGCGCTCTGGGCGCCACGGGCGATGGTCATGCCCGCGAGGAACAGGCCGCTGACCCCGTGCAGGGTACCGCTGCTGTAAGCGCCCTTGGCATCGCCGCTGAGGTCGAACATGTCGAGCTTGTTCATCTTGTCCAGGGCCTTGGTGCCCTGGCGGAACATGTCCCAATTGCCGCGGAAACCGGCCAGCACCTGATCGGTCGTGGCCACGCTGCCGTCCTGATTCATCAGCAGCTCCGGGGATTGCTGACGCACCTGCTCGATCAGCTTGCGCACTTTGTCTTCATCAAGCTCCGCGCCGCCGTCCTTGCCGAACGCGGTCTTCATATCATCGAAGGTCGCGCCATCGAACGCGTGTTCCTGGACGATGCTGGAGAAGTTGTCGTTGAGCTGTTTATCGAACGGGGCTGTGAACGTCGGGTCCAGGGTCGCGTTGTACAACGCCACTTCCATGCTGAAGGCGCTGGCGGCGGCTTCCGGGGTTTCGGTCTCGAGCAGTTCGCGCAGGCGGTCACCGGAGGCCAGTGAATCCTTATAGTGAGTCTTGAATTCTTCACTGTGAGACGATTTGCCTACCGCTGCCTGGATCTCGGCAGCGTTGTCGATACCGAGCATCGACTGCATGCTTTGCGCGGTGGCGTAGAAGTTGGTCAACGCCTCGGTCTGATCGGTCCTGCCATCTTTGGTTGCGGCGTCCCAGGCCTGATCCAGTGCCTTGCCGGACTTTATCTGCTCTTCGTAGGTCTTGGTGACGGCATCCTTGAGACCCGGGCTGGATTCGAACAACGCCTGCATGGCCTTGTCGCCATTGTCCTTGAGGTAGTTGGCCGTGGCTTCGTCGTTCTGCAGGAGGCTGATGTGGTCGTTGATGTCCTGCAACACCTTGTCCGGTTCCCAGAACGCACCGGAACCGTTGGCAATCGCCACCTTGCCGTAGTCGTCACCCCACATTCCGGCGTTGGCGCCATCCACCACCAGTTTTTGCGCTTTTTGCAGGTCCAGCAACACGGCGGCCTTTTCCTCGGCCGTGTAGTTCTCGGGGTGTTCGAAGACGTCCTTGCCCAGCTTGCTGGTGTCGACGTTACTGGTGAGGTTGCCCGAAACCACGCTCGACAGCAGGCTGGTCAGTCCGGTTGCATCTGCGGGGGCGGTGTTCTTCAGCCAGTTCTGGATATCGGCCTTGCTGGCCTGGCCATCGGGGTGGTCGGCCAACGGGCTACCGGCGGTGTCGAGCATCTTGAAGGCACCCGGCTGCGACCAGAAGTCCAGCGCCTCTTTCTCTTCGCCGCCGAGCTGCGGATTGGCGTCCTTGTAATCCTTGATGTTCTGCTCAGTCAGGGCGCCGTCAGACCCGGTCTTGCCGCGGATCGAGTCGTAGTGCTGTTCGAGGATGGCGGCATAACGGGCGATCTGTTTCGAGCCGTCGTCGGCATCAGGCTTGGCCTTGAGGAAGTCTTTGTAGCTGGCGATATCCTCGCTGGCCTGGGCCTTGGGCAGTGACTCGAAACCGTACTTACCGAAATCCTGCAAGCGGCCTGCCTCGGTGCCATGTTTCGCCTCACCGCTTTTGGTAAAGCCATCGACACTGCTGTTGGACACCTCATCACCGCTGAGCACCTTGCCGTTTTCGTCGTAGCCGACGACGCGATCAAGCACCTGGCTGGCGCGGAAGGCGGCATCGGGATCGTTTTCGAAATCTCCCACCCGCGCCTTGAGGGCATCTTTTACACCGCTCTGGTTGCCGAGATTTTTCAGCAGGGGATTGGCATCAATAATGTCCCGGGCCGAACGCTTGTCATCCTCCGGCAGTTCCCACACGATACCGGCGTTCTCGCCGGCCTTGCGTGCTTCGGAGTCGTCACTGATATTGGCGGGGCTTTTCAGCTCGCCCTTGAGGTTGTCGAAACCATACTTGCCAAAATCCTGCAGGCGACCGGCCTCGGTTCCGTGCCGGGCTTCGTTATGACTGGTGAAACCATCGACCTTGCCGTTACCGACATCATTACCGGCTACGCGGTTACCACTTTCGTCCAGTTGCTCAATATGTTCCAGCACCTGTTTTGCCCGGTAGGCCGCATTGGGATCAGTTTCGAAATCCCCTACACGTTCCTTGAGTTTGTCTTTCACGCCGCTCTGATTTCCCAGGTTCCTTAGCAGCGGGGTAGTGTCGATGATGTCTTGTGCCGAGCGCTTGTCGCCTTCAGGCAATTGCCATTCGATACCGGCGTCCTTGGCCTTGGCACGTTCGACCGAGTCGCCCCATTGCTCCTTGGATTTGCTGATGACATCCGTGATGAGTTTGGGCAGATCGATGATTGCGAGGGACATATCCTTGCTCCTGTAACAATTGTGTAAATACATCAGTGCCAGATAGCGTCTGCGCTACATACTTGCCCGCGCGCCTGTCTATTCGAGCCGGGCAGTTACAATAAGCTGTCTGAACGAGTGGTTAAGGCGTGACCCTATCAGCCGCTCTATGACGTTTAATGTTGCGCCGGGTTATTTTCACAACGTTTCACAACTGGCCAAGTTAATGGGCATGGCGAAGAGGGAGGTAAAGCGACAGAAAGATTTCCAGCAGGTTTCAATAATGGTTGTTTACTGTATGTATGTGAATAAAGGCAAAGCGCTATCGCTGGCGAGCCGTGGCTGCTATGTGCTCATGGTCGGTACGGGCGGAAGCAGTGTTGAATTTGTTGTCGATTTTATTCGGTGCTTAACAAAGTAAAGTGTCTGTTGAAAATATTCGGTCGATTACAAGATATATTTTTCTTGCTTTGTTGTAAGTTGTGTTTGGGTGTAAGTACTTGATGGTAATAAGCCGTTTTATTAATTGATAAAATCAATTTCAATGTTGTTTCTTGTGCTTGGAATATGGCCCATCTTCACACTATATCAATAATCAAAAAAGGAAAGCACTATGAAAATAGTCAACTGGCTGATGTTGTCCGGCCTGCTGCTTCTGTAGGAGCTGCCGAAGGCTGCGAAAGCGGTGTATCTGGTAAATCCATTCGCAGTCTTCGGCAGCTCCTACAGGACCGTGTTTACAACGGCCCGGCATTTCTCTTTGCAGCTATTTATGCCACCTCAACCGCCACCCGGCGCCGCTGCCGGTACAGCACCAGCGTTGCTGCGCAACCGCATACCGCCGCAAACATCAGCCAATACGCCGGGGACGCCTTGTCGCCGGTGGTCTGCACCAGAAAGGTCGACATGGCCGGGGTGAAGCCTCCGAACACCGCTGTTGCCAGACTGAAGGCCAGGGAGAATCCCACCACTCTTACGTTCTGCGGCATCACTTCGGTGAGGGCCGCGACCATCGCGCCGTTGTACATGCCAAAGAAGAACGAGAAGTACAACAGCACCGCCAAAAGCCGTTCAAAACTCGCAGCCTCCGCCAGCCAGTGCATCGCCGGATACGCGGTGAAGATGCACAGGATCGAAATCGCCAATAGCAGCGGACGCCGACCGATGCGATCCGAAAGGGCACCACCCACGGGCAGCCAGATAAAGTTGGTCAGGCCGACAAACAGGGTGACTATCAGGCTGTCGGCAGTGCTCAGGTGCAGTACGGAGCGGCCAAAGGTCGGGGTATAGACGGTAATCAGATAGAACGTGGTCGTGGTCATCGACGCAAGCAAGCCGCCAGCCAGCACGGTGCGCCAGTTATCCCGCATCGATTGCCACACTTCACCGGCACTGGGGTGATGGGCCCGGGCCTTGAAGACATCGGTTTCCTGCAGCGAACGGCGAATCACGAAAATGAACGGAATGATCACGCAACCGATGAAAAACGGGATGCGCCAGCCCCAGGCGGCGATCTCTGCCGTGCTCAGGTAGACGTTGATGGCATAGCCCAGCGCTGCCGCGAGGATGATCGCGATCTGTTGGCTGGCCGACTGCCAACTGGTGTAGAAACCGGTACGCCCCGGTGTAGCGATCTCGGCCAGATACACCGAGACCCCGCCCAGTTCCGCACCTGCCGAAAAACCCTGGAGCAGACGCCCGAGCAGCACCAGGATCGGCGCGGCAATGCCGATGCTGGCATAGCCCGGCACCAGAGCAATCAGCACCGTGCCGCAGGCCATGATCGACAGGGTGACGATCAAGCCCTTTCTGCGCCCGACCTTGTCGATATAGGCACCCAGGACAATGGCGCCCAGCGGCCGCATCAAAAAGCCCGAGCCGAATACGGCAAACGTCATCATCAACGAGGCGAACTCGCTGTCGGCGGGGAAGAACGTCTGGGAGATATAGGTTGCATAGAAACCGAACAGAAAAAAGTCGAACTGTTCGAGAAAGTTGCCACTGGTGACCCTGACAATGGCGCCGAATTTCGACGCCCGGGATCCGGAGGTTGCTGTTGTCTTCATCATGGCGGTGTGGGTACTCGCTATTGTTATTGGGGGCAGAGCAGGGGTGTTCAGTCGCTACCCGTATTGGTCGGGTTGGGTTGGCGCTTTTCGATGGCGTGTTTCAACAACGCAGCGCTGCGGAAGATGCCGTGGGCGAACTTGCTGTAGGGCATGGTCAGGAAGAACGCCATGACCAGGCCCAGGTGCACGGCCAGCAACAGGCCCAGGGCGGCGCTTTCCCTGAAGACCAGCAGGGCCAGGCCGCTGGCGCTGACCAGCAGCAACAGGGCGATAAAGCCGCGGTCCATGGGTTTCTGCTTTTCATCGCCTTGCTCCGGGTTACGGCGCAGGTTCATCCACAACAGGCCGGCCGGGCCGAGCAGGAGGCCGACGCCACCGGCAATGCCGAGCAACACCGGCAGGCTGAGGATCGGGTAGGGCGCCGACCAGTCGAGCAAAAAGTGATACAGGGTGGCGACGGCGGTGGCGGCGAAGCAGAGCAGGAAACCGTAGAAGGTCAGGTGATGGAAGCGCCGACGCCACAGAGTGAAGGCGTCGTCGGCGTTGTTGCAGCCTTCGCCGTGGCCGCCGTCCAGGTACTTGAGCTGCGCGACATTGGCCGTCGCCTCAAGGGCCGCTGATGTTTTCAGCGATAACGTTGACTGAGGCGGGGATACGTTGCGCCAGAAGCGCCGCACGCCCATGGTCAGCGCCAGTACCGCAAAGCCGAACACGGTGCCAAACATCAGGGCCAGGGTGTTGTGGGGGAAGATTGCGTAGAAGTTGCCGCCCGGCATGGCCTTGAACAGGTTACCCATGACTATTAGCGCCAGGCACAGAAACAGGGCCAGGCCAAAGCCCGACACCAGGGCCAACGTCAGGCCGTTGCGCTGGTACAGCTTGCCCAACGCGGGCGGCCAGGCATATTCGGCGTAGGTGTCCAGGCGCACCTTGGCCATGGCTTTCGGCACATTGACCGCGAACTCATGGGGCGCCGCGTATTGGCAGGCGGACAGGCAGGCGCCGCAGTTATGGCACAGGTTCGCCAGGTAGTGGATATCGGCCTGGGCGAACTCCAGGCGCCGGGTCATGGCAGGAAACACCGCACAGAAACCTTCGCAGTAACGGCAGGCGTTGCAGATGGTCATCTGCCGCTGCACCTCGCGTTCCTCCAGATTGAGGACCGGGATCAACGGGCTGGTGGCCTTGGGATCAAACAGTTGCATGGCGATATTCCGATTTCACAGATGAAGGACCCAGGCCCACCGAGGCCGCCGCCTGCATACCGGCAATCCGGCCGAAGGCGGTGCCGATGGCCATGCCGATACCGGCGGTGTACCCCTTGCCCAGCACGTTGCCGGCCATCATTTCTCCGGCGACGAACAGGTTGGGGCTGGCCTTGCCGTTGAAGTGCACGGAGGCGGTCTCATCAGTGGCCAGACCCAGGTAAGTAAAGGTCACGCCGGGCTTGAGCGGGTAGGCGTGGAAGGGTGGCTTGACCAGGGGGCGTGCCCAATGGGTCTTGGCCGGGGTGAGACCCTGGGTACGGCAGTCGTCGAGGGCGGTGTGGTCGAAGGTGCCGATCCGGCAGGCGCGGTTGTAGTCCTCGATCGTCTTGACGAACTGTTCCTGTGGTAGATCCAGCAGCCGGGCCAGCTCTGGTAGAGTGTCGGCGCGGGTGCCGGGAAATACCGGAGGCATGAAACGGCCGATGGCCTGCTGGTCGATGATCGAGTAGGCCTGTTGATTGGGCTGGCCTGCGACCAGGCGTCCCCAGATCGCATAGCGTTTGGGCCAGAAATCCTCGCCTTCATCGTAGAAGCGTTCGCCGTCGCGGTTGACCACCACACCAAGGGACACGCAGTCGATGCGGGTGCAGATACCGCCGTCGTACAACGGTGCACGGGCATCAATGGCGACCATATGGGCCTGGGTCGGGTCGCCGATGATGTCGGCGCCCAGGTCGATCATGCGTCGTAGCAACACACCGGTATTGAAGCGTGTGCCACGGATCAAGAAGTTGTCCGAGGGCCACTCGCCACGTTCGTTCTGGCCCCAGGCTTCGCGCAGCCATTGACGATTGGATTCGAAGCCCCCGGCTGCGAGTACGCAGGATCGTGCTTCGATGCGTTCGGCTGGCAGGCGCTCGCCGTCAACTTCACGCTCGCCGATAAGGGCGGCGACAAACCTGCCGTCGTCCAACTCCAGATCGGTAACCTGCGCGTTATAGCGGATCTGCACGCCAAGCCGTTCGGCGCTGCGAAAGTAGGCGTTGACCAGCGCCTTGCCGCCGCCCATGAAAAACGCGTTGGTGCGTGCTACATGCAGTGCGCCGGACAGTGGCGGTTGGAAATGCACGCCGTGAGTGCGCATCCAGTCGCGGCATGACGACGAAGCCCGGATGGCGATGCGCGCCAGTCTTTCATCGGTCAGCCCCCCGGTGACCTTCAGCAGATCCTGCCAGTATTCTTCTTCGGGATAAGCTTCGACCAATACGTCCTGCGGCGTATCGTGCATGCAGCGCAGGTTGCGAGTGTGTTGCGAGTTGCCGCCACGCCAGACTTTGGGCGCTCCTTCCAGCAGCATCACACTGGCACCGGCTTCTCGTGCCATCAGTGCTGCGCACAGCGCTGCGTTGCCGCCACCTATAACCAAAACGTCGACCATTGTTTCTCCTCGATTCGCGGGCAGGCCGGACGAATGGCTGCCAGTGATGGAGCGAACAGTAGGGCGCGGCGATAAGGCTCGAAAGGCAGGTTTTGCAGTGGGGCGTTTAGTTTTACTAAAGAGTTGAAGTGTCGAATGGGAGCCTGATCACGGTTCTGCGATCAACCGGGCACCGGGCCAAAGCCGGTCGTTGACCAGCTGCCGGGCCACATCGCAGATGACAATACGCGTGGCCAGCGCGGCCGGGGACAGCTCATCGTCGGCCAGGGTGGCCAGCAGGTTCCGGCGCCCGACATGGGGATCGGCGATCTGCACCAGTGACAAGCCGCGTTCGCCTTCCAGGGCCGCCGCCGCGCCGGGTTGAATGGTGGCGGCGTGTCCTGCTCGCACGGCGTTCATCAGTACGGCCAGGCCGTCCACTTCCATGATCACGCGAGGTGTCACGCCCGAGCGTTCGAAGGCGGTCATCAGAGCGGTACGCAGGCCGTGTTGCAGGCTCGGCATGACCAGGGGCAGACGCCCCAGATCCGCCAGTTGCACGCTTTCACCTTGGGGCGCATCTGGCAGATCGTGGGCGGCGATGACAAAAAGTTTTTCATCCAGCAACGGCGTCACGCTCCAGCGCTTGCCGCCTTCAAGTTGAAACAGGATAGCCAGGTCGATCTGCCGCGCATTGAGCTGGGCAGCAAGGTGCCCGGAGAGCATTTCGACAATGCGCAGCTGAATGTCCGGATAGCGCTCGCGCATGGCATTGATCAACGGCAGCGCGAGAACGGTGGCGGTGGTGGGCGGCAGGCCGACGCTGACGTAGCCGCTCATACGCCCACGGTGGGCGGCCTGGATGGCGTTTTCCGCCTGACGCAGGGTGAGTTGCGCATGGTGCAGGAAGGCGGTTCCGGCACCGGTCGGCGTGACACCGGTACTGGTCCGGTTGAGCAGGCGGGTCGACAGCTCGCTTTCCAGCTTGCCGATCTGCTGGCTCAGCGCCGAGACCCCGACCTCCAGCTCCAGCGCCGCACGGCCCAGGCTGCCGTGTTCGACAATTTTCACGAAGTAGCGCAGTTGTCTGAGTTCCACGTCGCGGCTCCGGCTGAGGGAAAGCAGGGATTCTACTCTCAGCTTTAATGCAGGCGAGGTGTTGTGCCAGAAACGCTGCGGCGCCTGATTCGCGGGCAAGCCCGACGCCAACGGGTTTGCATGATCCTGCGGGAGCGTGGCTTGCCCGCTAAGAACGATAACGCGGTGCCGCTATAATCTGTACTGCACACTATGATCAATAGCTTGTCACTTTCAGTCATTGAGCGCGACCCGCTGGCTCTTTAATGTTGGTGACATGAACGGGATACAGGCTATGTACCCGAATAATCGACGGGCCCCCATTGAGGCGTCCGCATTTCCGTGACGATGCATGAGGGACTCTGTAATGGCTGCTGCTCACTATCCGCACCTGCTGGCCCCGTTGGACCTGGGTTTCACCACTCTGCGCAACCGTACCCTGATGGGCTCGATGCACACCGGCCTTGAAGAAAAGCCCGGTGGTTTCGAGCGCATGGCGGCGTATTTTGCCGAACGGGCCCGTGGCGGTGTCGGGCTGATGGTGACCGGTGGTATCGCGCCCAACGACGAGGGTGGGGTGTACGCCGGTGCGGCCAAGTTGACCAGCAGCGAAGAGGCGGACAAGCACCGCATCGTCACCCAGGCCGTGCACGAGGCCGGTGGCAAGATCTGCATGCAGATTCTCCATGCCGGGCGCTATGCCTATAGCCCCAGGCAGGTCGCCCCGAGCGCCATCCAGGCGCCGATCAACCCGTTCAAACCACGGGAACTGGACGAAGAGGGCATCGAGAAGCAGATCGCCGATTTCGTCACCTGTTCCAGCCTGGCTCAGAGCGCGGGCTACGATGGCGTTGAGATCATGGGCTCGGAAGGTTATTTCATTAACCAGTTCCTCGCCGCCCACACCAACCACCGTACCGATCGTTGGGGAGGCAGCTACGAAAACCGTATGCGCCTGCCTCTGGAAATCGTCCGTCGCGTGCGTGAAGCCGTCGGCCCGAACTTCATCATCATCTTTCGTCTGTCGATGCTCGACCTGGTCGCAGGCGGCAGCGTCTGGGAGGAGATCGTGCAGCTGGCCCAGGCCATCGAGAAGGCTGGCGCAACACTGATCAATACCGGTATCGGCTGGCACGAAGCGCGGATTCCGACCATCGCCACCAAAGTACCGCGCGCGGCGTTCACCAAGGTCACGGCCAAGCTGCGGGGTTCGGTGGGTATTCCGCTGATCACCACCAACCGCATCAATACTCCGGAAATCGCCGAGCAGGTGTTGAGTGAAGGCGATGCCGATATGGTCTCCATGGCTCGGCCATTCCTCGCCGACGCCGATTTCGTCAACAAGGCCGCCGCCGGGCGCAGCGATGAAATCAATACCTGCATCGGCTGCAACCAGGCCTGTCTGGATCACACGTTCGGCGGCAAGCTGACCAGCTGCCTGGTCAACCCCCGTGCCTGCCATGAGACCGAGCTGAATTACATCCCCACCCTGCAGGTCAAGAAAATCGCCGTGGTCGGCGCCGGACCTGCAGGTCTGGCAGCGGCTACCGTGGCTGCCGAACGCGGTCATCAGGTCACCCTGTTCGATTCCGCTGCCGAGATCGGCGGGCAGTTCAATGTCGCCAAGCGCGTGCCGGGCAAGGAAGAGTTCTTCGAGACCCTGCGTTACTTTGGCCGCAAGCTGCAAACCACGGGCGTCGATCTTCACTTGAACACCCGTGTGTCGGTGCAGGATCTGCAGGACGGTGGCTATGACGAAATCATCCTTGCTACCGGTATCGCGCCGCGTACCCCGGCGATTCCCGGGATCGACAACCCCAAGGTACTGAGCTATCTGGACGTGATCCTCGAGCGCAAACCGGTGGGCAAGACCGTTGCAGTGATTGGCGCGGGCGGTATCGGCTTCGACGTCTCGGAATTTCTCGTCGATCAGGGCACGGTTTCCACCAGCCTCAATCGCGCCGAGTTCTGGAAGGAGTGGGGCATCGATGTTGCGTTAGAGGCTCGCGGCGGCGTTGCCGGGATCAAGGCTCATCCCCATGCTCCGGCACGCCAGGTGTTCCTGTTGCAGCGCAAGGCTTCCAAGGTCGGCGATGGCCTGGGCAAGACCACCGGCTGGATCCACCGCACGGGCCTGAAGAACAAGCAGGTGCAGATGCTCAACAGCGTCGAGTACCTGAAGATCGACGACGCCGGGCTGCATATCCGTATCGGCGAGGGCGAAGCGCAACTGCTGCCGGTGGATAACATCGTTATCTGCGCCGGCCAGGACCCTCTGCGCGAGCTGTATGACGGGCTGGTGGCGGGCGGGCAGAGCGTGCACCTGATCGGCGGCGCCGATGTCGCGGCGGAGCTGGATGCCAAGCGGGCGATCAATCAGGGTTCGCGCCTGGCGGCCGAGCTGTAAAATGCCTCTACGTCGGTGGTTTTGTGGGACCGGCTTTAGCCGGGAAGGCGTCATTTTCGGGCAGTGAATATTGAGCCTGTCCCGGCCCTTTCCCGGCTAAAGCCGGTCCCACAACAACACCGCACTTCAATTCAATGCAAGAAGGGGCTGTTAGAATGCCCCTATGCCCCTGACTCTCCCCATCTGGCACCCCCATGCCCCTTTGCAACCCCTCGTTCTGCCCTGGCTGCAACACGCCGGGGTCGAGGTGGCGGTGTTGCGCCTGGATCTGATTGACCCGCTGATCAGCGGCAACAAGTGGTTCAAGCTCAAGCACCATCTGACCGCCGCCCTCCAGGCCGGCGCAGAAGGGGTGATCAGCCTGGGTGGTGCCCACTCCAATCATCTGCATGCCCTGGCTGCGGCGGGCAAGCGTTTTGGCTTTGCCACGGTCGGGCTGTTGCGCGGCCATGAGCAAATCACTCCCACGGTGCTCGACTTGCAGCGCTTCGGCATGCAGTTGCACTGGCTGGGCTACGGCGGTTATCGCGAGCGCCATCAGCCCGGTTTCTGGCTGCCCTGGCAGCAGGCCTATCGCGGTTTTTATCCGATCGCCGAAGGCGGTGGCGGTTTGCCGGGCGCATTGGGTTGTGCCGATCTGCTGACAATGGTTCGCGATCAATTACCCGCATTGGGTTGGCACGACTATGACGCCTGGTGGCTGGCCGCAGGGACTGGTACCACTCTGGCCGGACTGCTGCTGGCCGAAGCGGGCGCGCATTCGGTGTATGGCGCCATGGCGGTGCCGGATGATCATGGTGTGGCGCAGAATGTGGCGGCGATTGTGGGCGAGGGCGATTTTCAACTGCTGGATGCCAGCCGTGGCGGCTTCGCCAAAATCGATGCCGAACTGTTGGGCTTTATCGCCGACACTGAGGCGCAAGGTGGCATGCCCCTGGAGCCGCTGTACACCGGCAAGGCCCTGCTGGCGCTGCGTGATCATGTTGATGCCGGACGATTCTGCAGCGGTACCCGTCTGATCTTTGTGCATACCGGCGGCCTGCAGGGGCGGCGTGCTTTAGGCTTGTGACCTTGGTACTGGCATGAATCCTGCGAAGTTCCCTTGGTATCGGTCGGTCCTGACTATGCGGATGACACTTCTGGACTGAAGCGTTTCAGGCACTGTCTCGATAATCGAAAGAATTCCGATTCATTCAAGGCGAGGTGCCCATGACCCACCCGGCAATCGAGCAGGTCGATCCTGCCACTCTGAGAAAAGTCATCGTTGCCGCCGCTATCGGTAACTTTGTCGAATGGTTCGACTTTGCGGTCTACGGCTTTTTGGCCACTGCCATCGCCCAACAGTTTTTTCCCAGTACCGACGCCAGCGCCGGACTGTTGAAAACCTTCGCGGTGTTCGCCGTGGCCTTTGCTTTCCGGCCTTTGGGCGGGGTGTTCTTCGGCATGCTGGGCGACAGGATCGGACGCAAGAAGACCCTGGCTTTCACCATTCTGCTGATGGCCGGCGCCACGACGCTGATCGGCCTGTTGCCCACTTACGCGGCCATTGGCGTCATGGCGCCGGTCCTGCTGACGCTGATTCGCTGCGCCCAGGGCTTTTCCGCCGGCGGTGAGTATGCCGGGGCCTGTGCCTATCTGATGGAGCACGCACCGCAACACAAGCGCGCCTGGTATGGCAGCTTCATACCGGTCTCGACCTTTTCCGCCTTCGCTGCCGCCGCCATCATGGCCTACGCCCTGGATGCGTCGCTGTCGCCTGAAGCCATGAACAGCTGGGGTTGGCGCCTGCCGTTCTTGATCGCCGCACCCTTGGGCCTGGTCGGGCTGTATCTGCGCTGGCGTCTGGGCGAGACTCCGGCGTTTCAGGCGGTTGCCGAGGAAGACGCCGTGGCCCACTCACCACTCAAGGACACCCTGCGCAACCATGGCGCGGCCATCTGCTGCCTCGGTGCCTTTGTGTCACTGACGGCGCTGTCTTTCTATATGTTCACCACCTATTTTGCCACTTACCTGCAAGTCGCTGGCGGCCTGAGTCGGGCCACGGCCTTGCTGGTGTCGCTGATTGCCTTGGTCTTCGCCGCCGCGATCTGCCCCCTGGCTGGGGCCTATTCGGACCGGGTCGGGCGGCGCATGACGGTCTTGAGTACCTGTGTGCTTTTGATTGTGGTGGTCTATCCGTCCTTCCTCATGGCCAGCTCCGGCTCGTTCGTGGCCTCGATCATCGGCGTGATGCTGCTGGCCATCGGCGCAGTATTGTGCGGCGTGGTGACGGCGGCACTGTTATCGGAAACCTTCCCGACCCGCACCCGCTACACCGCTTCGGCCATTACCTACAACATGGCTTACACCATCTTTGGCGGCACTGCACCGCTGATGGCCACCTGGCTGATCAGCACCACCGGCAGCAATCTGTCGCCGGCGTTCTACCTGATCGTCATTGCCCTGCTGGCGCTGGCTGGTGGCATGGCACTGCCGGAGACCTCGAAGATTTCCCTGCATGACATTCCTTCGGGGGAGAAGGGGGCGGCGGTCGGTTCTGCGGCCTGACCTCCATTTGAATTGGAATGAGGCCCTGCAGGAGCTGCCGCAGGCTGCGAAAACGGTGTGAAGCCGTTCGCAGCCTGCGGCAGCTCCTACAGGGGTATCTCCGGGCCTCTGCTACCGATGTCTTGTTTTGTAACAAATATCGACATGAGCGCCCCAAAAAATGGCACATTGGCGAGCCTTGTGCCGATGCCACCCTCTGAGTCATCCGCCGAGGACCCAATATTGCTCGACGGATGAATTTCGATGGCGCTCAGCAGTACTCAAGCCGGGGTGAGCCCCGCTGCGGCGATCCCGCAAAGCAGCCCCTTGGTGCTGCGCATCATTGGTGCCGTTGCCCTGGCACACTTGATCAATGACCTTATCCAGTCGGTCCTGCCGTCTATCTACCCGATGCTCAAGGCCAACTATGGCCTGAGCTTCACCCAGATCGGCCTGATTACCCTGACGTTCCAGATCACTGCCTCGGTGCTGCAACCCTGGGTTGGTTACTACACGGACCGCCACCCCAATCCACTGGTCCTGCCAGTGGGTTCGATCTGCACACTGATCGGCATCGTGATGATGTCCATGGTCGGCAGCTTCCCGATGATCCTGCTGGCGGCGGCACTGATCGGCATCGGTTCTTCGACCTTCCACCCGGAAGCCTCGCGTATCGCGCGGCTGGCCTCGGGCGGGCGCTTTGGCCTTGCGCAATCGACCTTCCAGGTCGGCGGCAACAGCGGCTCGGCCCTCGGGCCTTTGCTGGCAGCGGCGATCATCATTCCGTTCGGCCAGGATCATGTCGCCTGGTTCGGTTTGTTCGCGCTATTTTCGTTGGGCCTGCTGTATGCCATCAGCCGCTGGTATCGCGGCCATCTGGCGCTGTTCAAGCTCAAGGCCGGGCAGGTGGCGACCCATGGTCTGTCGAAGACACGGGTGTGGGCGTCCCTGGGAATCCTGGCGTTTCTGGTGTTCTCCAAGTTCTTCTACATGACCAGCATCACCAGCTATTTCACCTTCTACCTGATCGACAAGTTCAACGTGTCGGTAGCGTCGTCGCAGTTGCACCTGTTTCTGTTCCTCGGCGCCGTGGCAGCGGGTACCTTCTTCGGCGGCCCGATCGGCGACAAGATCGGGCGCAAGGCGGTGATCTGGTTCTCGATTCTCGGCGCGGCGCCTTTCACGCTGGCCATGCCTTACGCCGATCTGTTCTGGACCAGCGTCCTCAGCGTGATCATCGGCTTTATCCTGGCTTCGGCATTCTCCGCCATCGTGGTCTTCGCTCAGGAACTGATGCCGGGCAATGTCGGCATGATCGCCGGGATTTTCTTCGGCCTGATGTTCGGCTTCGGCGGCATCGGCGCGGCGCTGCTGGGTTATCTGGCAGACAGCCACGGCATCAATTTCGTCTACACACTGTGCTCGTTCCTGCCGCTGCTCGGGATTCTGGCTATCTTCCTGCCGAGAACCCATAAATGATCATTACCGCGACGCTGATTTTCCTGCTGACCATTACTTTGGTGATCTGGCAGCCAAAGGGCCTTGGGGTGGGTTGGAGTGCGGTGCTCGGCGCCGTTCTGGCGTTGCTCAGTGGTGTTGTGCACCTGGCGGATATTCCGCTGGTCTGGCACATCATCTGGAACGCTACCGGCACTTTTATCGCCCTGATCATTATCAGCCTGCTGCTGGATGAGGCCGGGTTCTTCGCCTGGGCCGCGCTACATGTGGCGCGCTGGGGACAGGGCGGCGGACGCAGGCTGTTTGCCTTTATCGTCCTGCTCGGTGCATTGGTGGCGGCACTGTTCGCCAATGACGGCGCGGTGCTGATTCTCACGCCGATCGTCATTGCCATGCTCCTGGCCCTGCGGTTTTCCAAGGCGACGACCCTGGCATTCGTGATGGCGGCGGGGTTTATCGTCGACACGGCAAGCCTGCCGCTGGTGGTGTCGAACCTGGTCAATATCGTCAGTGCCGACTATTTCAAGATCGGCTTCAATCGCTATGCCGCCGTGATGGTGCCGGTGAATCTGGTCAGCGTCGCGGCGAGCCTGGGCATCCTGATGTGGTTTTATCGTCGTGATATTCCTGCCAGCTATGATCCGCAGCAGTTGGATGAGCCTTCATCGGCAATCAAGGATCGACCGACTTTCATCGCCGGTTGGTGGGTGCTGCTGATCCTGCTGGCCGGTTGCTTTGCCCTGGAGCCTCTGGGCATTCCCATCAGCGCCATTTCGGCGGTGTGTGCGGCCTTGCTGCTGGGCATCGCTGCCAAAGGCCACAAGATTGCCACGCGCCGGGTGCTGCGCGAGGCGCCGTGGCAGATTGTGATTTTCTCCCTGGGCATGTACCTGGTGGTCTACGGCCTGCGTAATGCCGGGCTGACCGATTATCTGGCGACACTGCTCGACCGCTTCGCTGAACATGGCGTCTGGGGCGCGGCCATGGGCACCGGCGTGCTGACGGCGCTGCTGGCCTCGGTGATGAACAATCTGCCCACGGTGCTGATCGGTTTGCTGTCCATTGATGCCAGCCATGCGGTTGGCCCGGTACAGGAGGCGATGATCTACGCCAACGTGATCGGCAGCGACCTGGGCCCGAAAATTACGCCCATTGGCAGCCTGGCGACCCTGCTCTGGCTACATGTGCTGGAGCGCAAGGGCATTCATATCGGCTGGGGTTATTACTTCCGGGTCGGCGTCGTGCTGACGGTGCCGGTGCTGTTGCTCACGCTGGCGGCGCTGGCACTGCGATTGAGCTGGTAGCGTTGCTGTTGTCGCCCAGGTTGGGCCAGATATCGGCGACCAGAAACAGACGCTCGGCTTCGTCCCAGCCGCCGTCGCGGTTGGGCAGCAGGCGCACCAGCAACTGCGCCGGGGCCAGCGGGTCGAGTTGTTCGAGCCAGTCCTGCAGCTGCTGCTCGCTCCAGGCCTCAAAGTAATGCGCGGGCGCCAGCCAGGCATGTCGGGGCAGGGGCTGCCAGCGCCCGGCGGGACTTTGCGCGATGAACGCGGGCCAGTCGCGCTGATGCAGCCAACGGCCCTTGAGATGCTGGCCATGCACCCCGGCAGGTGATTGCGCGCAGTTCGGCCACGGATACAGCAGATAGCCGCCCAACCATAGCTCGGCGCTAAACGCGTCGACGCCCAACCCGGCCAGTACGGCGCGGCTTTCCGGGCGGGCGGAAATTGGCAGTTGGTGCTGGCTCAGGTGATCCAGCTTGCGGTCCAGACGGTCATTGCAGCCTGGGCCCAGCCATTGCGCCGGGTCCTGGCCATCACCCTGTTGCGGGCCGAGATAGAGCTTGATCGCCAGTTCGATGTGATGCACGCCCTCGCCATCGCGCAGCAGCATGTCCAGTTCGCCGAGGGTGTGGCCTTCCAGGCGAATCGGCAGGTTGGCGGCGATCATCTCCACGCCGGGAGCCTGCTGCACGGCAAACTGCCACAACCGCTCGTAATACACCCCCAGCCGCCGCGTGGCGCCCAGGGCCAGCCAGTCGAGCAGGGAGCTGGCGTCCCGGTCCAGGGCCCGCAGAAAGTCCGCCAGCCGGGCCGGCGCCTGTACCCAGTCACTGCCGCTCAAGGGGTGGCGCTGCGGCCAGGGCGTCTGCGCCAGCATTGGCGGTGCAAGGATGACCCAGGCCAGGTCGCGAACCTCGGGCAGGCGCAACTGGCGGGGCAGATCGATCAGGTTCGGAAATAGAGTCATGGGTCGAGGATAGCGGGTGTAGATGAAACATGGGGGCTGTATCCATGGCTTTCACATTCCCGGTTTGCCGCTGGGTCGGGCTTTCGCCCATAATCGATTTCTTTGGCCTCATCGAATATCCGCAGGAGCCCCATGGAGCAATTTCGCAATATCGGCATTATCGGCCGCCTGGGCAGTGTCCAGGTGCTCGATACGGTTCGCCGACTCAAGAGGTTCCTGCTCGAACGGCACCTGCATGTCATCCTTGAGGAGACCATCGCCGAAGTGCTGCCCGGCCACGGCCTGCAGATCTCTTCGCGCAAGATGCTCGGTGAAGTCTGCGATCTGGTCATCGTCGTCGGCGGTGATGGCAGCCTGCTCGGGGCGGCGCGGGCCTTGGCCAAGCACAACGTGCCGGTGCTGGGGATCAACCGCGGCAGCCTGGGTTTCCTCACTGACATTCGCCCCGACGAACTGGAGCTCAAGTGCGGCGAAGTGCTGGACGGCCACTATCTGGTCGAAAACCGCTTTCTGCTTCAAGCCGAGGTAAGGCGTCATGGTGAGGCCATCGGTCAGGGCGATGCCCTTAATGACGTAGTGCTGCACCCCGGCAAGTCGACGCGGATGATCGAGTTCGAGATCTATATCGACGGCCAGTTCGTCTGCAGCCAGAAGGCCGACGGCCTGATCGTCGCCACGCCCACCGGTTCGACTGCCTACGCGCTGTCGGCGGGCGGGCCGATCATGCATCCCAAGCTCGATGCCATTGTGATTGTGCCGATGTATCCCCATACCTTGTCTGGTCGGCCGATTGTGGTCGACGGCAACAGTGAGCTGAAGATCGTGGTGTCCAAGGACATGACGATTTATCCACAGGTGTCCTGTGATGGCCAGAACCACTTTACCTGTGCCCCAGGCGATACGGTCACTGTGAGCAAGAAGCCGCAGAAGCTGCGGTTGATCCATCCTCTCGATCACAACTATTACGAAGTCTGTCGCACCAAGCTTGGCTGGGGCAGCCGACTTGGTGGTGGAGGCGACTGATGCTTGATCCGGCGCGAAGCTACGACTTGATTGGTGACGTGCATGGTTGTGCCCATACCCTTGAGCAATTGCTCGCGGACATGGGCTATCGGCTCCAGAACGGAGTCTGGCGGCATGTTTCGCGCATGGCGGTGTTTCTCGGCGATATCATCGACCGCGGCCCGCGCATTCGTGAGGCGCTGCATATCGTTCGCAATATGGTCGAGGCCGGCCAGGCCTATTGCATCATGGGCAACCATGAGTTCAATGCCCTGGGCTGGATGACCCCGGCACTGCCCGAGACGGGCAAGCAGTTCGTCCGCGAGCACACCCCAAGGCACGCTCGCCTGCTGGGTGAAACCCTCGCCCAGTTCGAGCAGTATCCTGCCGAGTGGAAGGAGTTCATCAACTGGTTCTACGAGCTGCCGTTGTTTATCGACGCCGAGCGCTTCCGCGTGGTCCATGCCTGTTGGGACGCCAGCCTGATCGAGCCGTTGCGCGGCCTGCATGGCAACGGTTGCATCGACAAGCACTTCGTCCAGGCTTCGGCCGAGGCGGGCAGTTTCGCCAGTGCGGTGTTCGATCGTCTGCTGCGTGGCACGGACATGCGCCTGCCCCACGGCATGACGCTGACCGGTGGCGACGGCCTGACCCGCGCCTTCTTCCGCACCAAGTTCTGGGAGGACGACCCGCAGACCTACGGTGACGTGGTGTTCCAGCCCGATGCCTTGCCTGAGGGCGTGGCCAAGACGCCGCTTTCCAGCACCGAGAAAAACGCCTTGCTGCGCTATGGCATGGACGAGCCGCTGTTGTTCGTCGGCCATTACTGGCGCAGTGGCATTCCCGCACCGATCCGGCCCAATCTGGCCTGTCTGGATTACAGCGCCGTGCTCTACGGCAAACTGGTCGCCTACCGGCTGGATCAGGAAACCTCTATAGATCCGGGCAAGTTCGTCTGGGTCGATGTGCAACGTCCCGAGGCGGTTTGATGAACCCTGTTGCCGTTTTTCGCCTGCCGCTGACCACTGACCTGAGTGGCTTTGTCAGTCTGTTACACCGTTTGAACGTGCCCCATCGCGTCAGCGAGGAGGGGGGCGAGCAGGTGCTGTGGGTGCCGGATGCGCCGTCCCTGGTGGACGATGTACGTACCTTGTATGAACGCTATCCCCAGGGTGATCCCCAGGCCGAGCTGCCCCACGGCAACAAAGCCCCGCTGTTGACCCGGCACGCAGGTTTCATTCAGCAGATACGCAATAGCCCGATGACCTCCGTGGTGCTGTTGCTGTGCCTGATCGTCGGGGCCGTGACGCTGCTCGGTGACAACCTGCAAGCCCTGCGCTGGCTGACCTTCATGGACTTCCACGTCATGGGGGATCAGGCCTATTTCGTGCCCCTGGCCGACAGTCTGGCGGCGGGGCAGTGGTGGCGTATCGTCACGCCGATGCTGATCCACTTCGGCATCCTCCATCTGGCGATGAACGCCCTGTGGTTCTGGGAATTGGGGCGCCGCATCGAGCTGCGTCAGGGCGCCTGGCATTTACTGGGCCTGACTCTGCTGTTCAGCGCCGTATCCAATTACGTGCAATACGCCTGGAGCGGTCCTACCCTGTTCGGCGGCCTGTCCGGGGTGCTCTACGCGTTGCTCGGTCATTGCTGGATCTACCAGCTGCTGGCGCCCAATCCGGTCTATCGCATGCCCCGTGGCGTGCTGGTGATGATGCTGGTGTGGCTGGGCCTGTGTCTGTCGGGCCTGATCAGCGCCATAGGTTTCGGCGAGATCGCCAACGGCGCCCATGTTGGCGGCCTGATCATCGGTTGTGTAACAGGTCTGCTTGGCGGGGTAATTGCCCGCATGAAGCGCTAAACTCCCCCCTATTTTGGAGAGCCTAATGTCCTCTTTTATCGAAATGATTGAAAACATCACCCCGGACATCTACGAGAGCCTCAAGCTGGCCATCGAAATCGGCAAATGGTCCGACGGCCGCAAGCTGAGCCAGGAGCAGCGCGAGCTGTCCATGCAGGCCATGATCGCCTGGGAAATGCAAAACCTGCCGGAAGACCAGCGCACCGGCTACATGGGCGCGCAGGAGTGTGCCTCCAAGTCCATCACCGTGCCGAATATCCTGTTCAAGTCGGATGCCATCCATTGATCGAGATTGGCCGCGGATCAGTCAACAAAATGTCAGCGCGTCTCGATACGTCGCTGGTGCAATACGGTTTTCGTCTGGGCGACAGTGAGTTTCCGGTCAATCCGTTGATCGGCAAGCAGGTGCGCCTGGAG
This sequence comes from Pseudomonas sp. Pseusp88, assembly GCF_047303955.1. Lineage (NCBI taxonomy): Bacteria > Pseudomonadati > Pseudomonadota > Gammaproteobacteria > Pseudomonadales > Pseudomonadaceae > Pseudomonas > Pseudomonas sp. Pseusp88. Next base: position 39,594 of record NZ_JBGLYM010000029.1, read on the forward strand.
TTCCTGGGTGCTATCCATTGCAGTCATTGCGGTCGCAAGACCAAGTCCAGCTACAGCCAGGGCTATTGCTTCCCGTGCATGCAGAAGCTGGCCCAGTGCGATGTCTGCATCATGAGCCCGGAAAAGTGCCATCACGATCAGGGTACCTGCCGTGACCCGGCCTGGGGCGAGCAGTTCTGCATGACCGACCATATCGTCTATCTGGCCAACTCGTCCGGCGTAAAAGTCGGCATTACCCGTGCGACGCAACTGCCGACCCGTTGGCTCGATCAGGGCGCCAGCCAGGCATTGCCGATCCTGCGTGTTGCCACTCGTCAGCAGTCCGGCTTCGTCGAAGACCTGCTGCGCACCCAGGTTGCCGACCGCACCAACTGGCGCGCGCTGCTCAAGGGCGACGCCGAGCCGGTGGATCTGGTTGCCATCCGCCAGCAACTGTTCGACAGCTGTGCCGACGGCCTGGCCGGTCTGCAAGAACGATTCGGCCTGCAAGCCATCCAAATGCTGCATGACGTTGAGCCGGTGGAGATTCGTTACCCGGTCGAGGCCTATCCGACCAAGATCGTCAGCTTCAATCTGGACAAGAATCCCATCGCCGAAGGCACGCTGCTGGGCATCAAGGGCCAGTACCTGATCTTCGATACCGGGGTCATCAATATTCGTAAGTACACGGCCTATCAGCTGGCCGTGCATCAGTAGAAGGAACACTTCATGCGCACCGAACAGCCGAAAATGATCTATCTGAAGGATTATCAGGCGCCCGAGTACCTCATCGATGAGACGCACCTGACTTTCGAGTTGTTCGATGATCACTCGCTGGTGCATACGCAGTTAATCATGCGTCGTAACCCGGCCCGTGGTGGCGGCCTGCCGCCCCTGGTGCTGGACGGCCAGCAACTGGAACTGGTGTGCGTACGCCTGGACGATGTCGAGCTGACCTCCGCTGACTACCAATTGACCCCCGATCACCTGACCATCCAGCCCAAGACTGTGCGCTTCGTCATCGACAGCACCGTGCGTATCCACCCGGAAACCAACACCGCGCTCGAAGGCCTGTACAAGTCCAGCGGCATGTTCTGCACCCAGTGCGAGGCCGAGGGTTTCCGCAAGATCACCTATTACCTTGACCGGCCGGACGTGATGAGCAAGTTCACCACGACGGTCAGCGCCGACAAGCACAACTTCCCGGTGCTGCTGTCCAACGGTAACCCGATTGCCAGCGGCCCCGGTGACGAAGGCCGGCACTGGGCGACCTGGCAGGATCCGTTCATGAAACCGGCCTACCTGTTCGCCCTGGTGGCCGGAGACCTGTGGTGTGTTGAAGATACCTTCACCACCATGAGCCAGCGCAACGTCACCCTGCGCATCTACGTCGAGCCGGAAAATATCGACAAGTGCCAGCACGCCATGAACAGCCTGAAGAAGTCCATGCGCTGGGACGAAGAAACCTATGGCCGTGAATACGACCTGGATATCTTCATGATCGTAGCCGTCAACGACTTCAACATGGGCGCCATGGAGAACAAGGGCCTCAATATCTTCAACTCCAGCGCCGTGCTGGCCCGGGCCGAAACCGCCACCGACGCCGCGCATCAACGGGTCGAAGCCATCGTTGCCCATGAATATTTCCACAACTGGTCGGGCAACCGCGTGACCTGCCGCGACTGGTTCCAGTTGTCGCTCAAGGAAGGCTTCACCGTCTATCGAGATGCCGGTTTCTCGGCGGACATGAACTCGGCCACGGTCAAGCGCATCCAGGACGTCGCCTACCTGCGCACCCACCAATTCGCCGAAGATGCCGGCCCCATGGCCCACGCCGTGCGCCCGGACAGCTTTATCGAGATCTCCAATTTCTACACCCTGACCGTGTACGAAAAGGGCTCGGAAGTGGTTGGCATGATCCGCACCTTGTTGGGGGCCGAGGGCTTCCGCAAGGGCAGCGACCTGTATTTCCAGCGCCACGACGGCCAGGCCGTGACCTGTGACGACTTCGTCAAGGCCATGGAGGATGCCAATGGTGTCGATCTGACCCAGTTCAAGCGCTGGTACAGCCAGGCCGGTACGCCGCGTCTGGCGGTCAGCGAGTCCTATGATGCTGCGGCCAGGACCTACAGCCTGACCTTCCGCCAGGGCTACCCGTCCACGCCAGGCCAGCCAGCCGAAAGCAAGAAGCCCTTCGTCGTGCCGGTCGAACTGGGTTTGCTTGATCCGCAGGGCCAGGAAATCCCTCTGCGCCTGCAAGGTGAGGCGGCGGCGTCCGGCACCAGCCGTGTGCTGTCGGTGACTGAAGACGAGCAGACCTTCATCTTCGTCGATATCCCGGCCAAGCCGTTGCCATCGCTGCTGCGCGGCTTCTCGGCGCCGGTGAAGCTGAGCTTCCCGTACGATCGCGACCAGTTGATGTTCCTCATGCAGCACGACAGCGATGGCTTCAACCGTTGGGATGCCGGCCAGCAACTGTCGGTGCAGGTCCTTCAGGAACTGATTGGCCAGTATCAGCAGGGCAAGACCTTGCAGATGGACCAGCGTCTGGTAACGGCGCTGGCGACGGTGCTGGGCGACCATTCTCTGGATCAGGCCATGGTCGCGGAAATGCTCTCTCTGCCGGGTGAGGCATACCTCACTGAAATCAGCGAAGTGGCTGACGTCGACGCCATCCACGCCGCCCGCGAATTCGCTCGCAAGCAACTGGCCGATACCCTGTTCGACACCCTGTGGACCCGCTATCAGGCCAACCGCGAGCTGTCACGCAACACGGCATATGTCGCTGAAGCCGAGCACTTCGCCCGTCGCGCCCTGCAGAATATCGCCTTGTCGTACCTGATGCTCACCGAGAAGCCGGAAGTGCTGGCGGCCTGCATCGACCAGTTCGATACCGCCGACAACATGACCGAGCGCCTGACGGCCCTGGCGGTGCTCGTCAACTCGCCATTTGCCGAAGAAAAGGCCAAGGCTCTGGCGGTGTTTGCCGAGAACTTCAAGACCAACGCCCTGGTCATGGACCAGTGGTTCAGCGTCCAGGCCGGCAGCCCGTTGCCGGGCGGTCTTGCGCGGGTCAAGGCGCTGATGCAGCACCCGGCCTTCACGATGAAGAACCCGAACAAGGTCCGTGCCCTGATCGGCGCCTTCGCCGGGCAGAACCTGATCAACTTCCACGCCGCGGATGGATCCGGCTACCGCTTCCTTGCCGATCTGGTCATCGAGCTGAACGGCTTCAACCCGCAGATCGCTTCGCGGCAACTGGCGCCGCTGACCCGCTGGCGCAAATACGACAGCGCCCGTCAGGCGTTGATGAAGGCCGAACTGGAGCGCATCCGCAACTCCGGCAACCTGTCCAGCGATGTGTTCGAGGTGGTGAGCAAAAGCCTGGCGTGATGTCTGCCTGCTGCTGAATCCCGCCGCTGAGTAGAGGGTCGCCCGTGTGAATGGGCGGCCCTTTTTTACGTGTCCTACTAACGCATCGGAAGTTTCCGAGGACTCTCCAGAGTCGTCATACAGCACGATGAGATGCGCCCCGCAGAGACATTTCGTTACCCCGTTCATCCTGTCCTGGCGCGCTGAGATGGCCATTTGGCCACGGCGCGCATCATCCAATAAACGGTATGGACGTATTGATGAACGTAAGAAAAACGCTGCTATTGCTGGGGCTGGTCGCGGTTACGCCGCAGGTTTGGGCGGATGCGCAGGTGAGTCGTGAGCAGCTGTTTCAGGTGGGCGATCTTGAGCTGAGTGTGGGCATGGGGCTGTTGAGTGGCAAGGCTGAAGAAAAAGCCTATGACACCGACGATGGCAAGAAAATCAGCCAGCTGGATTGGGATATCAAGCAGGTCACCACGCTGCATTTTGGCCTGGCCTATCATCCGCTGGATTGGCTTTCACTGAATGCAGGTGGCTGGACTCGTGTGGCGGGGGGCAGCAGTCATATGAGGGACTATGACTGGCTCGACGACGAGCAGGACGACTGGAGTGATTATTCGACCCACCCCGACACTCGTCTCACCAAGGCCTGGCAGGCTGAGATCAGCGCCACTGCCTGGGCCATCAAGCGTAACAATCTTGCCCTGGGTGTCATGGCAGGCTATCAGCGCAATCAGTTGGGCTGGGAAAGCAAGGGTGGCCGTTATACATACTCCTCGGAAGGGGATTATCGCGATCAGCAAGGAAGGTTTCTGGATGACGTCAAAGTCATCACCTATCAGCAGAACTACGACACGCCGTACGTTGGCCTTGTCGGCCTGTACAACTGGCAGGACTGGACCCTGGACAGCCGCTTCAAGTACAGCCAGTGGGTCAAGGCCAGGGACTATGACCAGCATCATCTGCGTGACCTGACGTTTACCGGCAACCATGGCAACTCGGGCCGTATGCAAAGCCTCGCCCTTGGGCTGACCTGGCGCGTCGACCCGCAGATGTCGCTCCGGGCAGGCTTTGACTATCAGGTGTATGCCGAAGCCAAGGGCAGCGTTTTGGCCCGGCATGTACCGAGCGGTGAAACTCACCGATTCGGCGGCAAGGCTGGCTCCCAGGCCAGCCGTACGTTGCTGTCCAGCGTGGCCCTGACCTATCAGTTCTAACCTGAAATAAGTTCGTGGGAGCTGGCTTGCTGGTTCCCGCACCGCAATCATTTGAACTGAAATGCGATTTTGTAGGAGCTGCCGAAGGCTGCGAAAGCGATGTATCAGGCAGACCCTTTCGCAGCCTTCGGCAGCTCCTACAGATCCTGTTGTGTCAGGGCCTGCCGGAATCTCTTGCTAACAGTTTTTGTGGTTTATATGTGATTCGGCATCCCATCCCGCCAGCTACAGTTCTCAATCAATCCCAGTGATAACGCTTCAATCATCGTCTCGCGCTTAACAAAATATAACGTCATGTCGATTGTCACGGCTTTCCAAAGCTGGATAGGATGGAGCCGCTCCGAAAGCTGTTCTAGAGCGTTTGCATTGCTTTTAACGCTTCGCGGCACCCTGATAAAAATAAACAAAGGGGACCTTCATGAGTGAGCCTGTCAATTGGCACACCCGTACCAGTGATACCGCGATCAATCGTTATCCATTGGCATTTCAGATCAAGACAGCCCTGACGCTGTTGCTCGCCCTGACCCTGACCGATGCGGTTCAGGCGGCTGATGCCCCCGCTACCGACGCGGCTGCGCTTTACTCCATCGAGTCGACCAAGTCTTCCCGCGACCTGCTGCTGGATGTCGTCCATGCCGGTGCGCGTCTGGTGGTGGTCGGCAATCGTGGCCATATCCTTTATTCCGATGATCAGGGCAAGACCTGGGTCCAGGCCAGGGTACCGACCCGACAGTTGCTGACCTCGGTGTATTTCATCAATGACAGGCAGGGCTGGGCGGTCGGCCACGATGCGCAGATTCTTGCCAGCACCGATGGCGGCGCCACCTGGACCAAGCAGTTCGAAGATATCAAGCGTGAAGCGCCGTTGCTGGACGTCTGGTTCAAGGACGCTCAGACCGGTTTTGCCGTGGGCGCCTATGGCAGCCTGATGACCACCACTGACGGTGGCCAGCATTGGCAGGATGTCAGCGACCGCCTCGACAACGAGGATCAGTACCACCTCAACGGCATTGCCCAGGTCAAGGATGCAGGACTGTTCATCGTTGGTGAGGCGGGCAGCATGTTCCGCTCCGCCGATGACGGCCAGACCTGGGAAAAACTCGAAGGGCCTTATCAGGGTTCGCTGTTCGGCGCGATCGGTACCGCCCAGGCGGACACGCTGCTGGTCTACGGCTTGCGCGGCAACCTGTTCCGCTCTACCGATTTCGGCAGCACCTGGGAGCCTGTGCCATTGCAGGGTGAGCGTGGTTCGCTGGAATTCGGCCTGTCCAATGCCGCGCTGCTGGCCGACGGTTCGCTGGTGGTAGTGGGCAATGGTGGCAGTGTATTGCGTAGCACCGACGACGGCCTGACTTTCCGGGTGTTCAACCGCCCGGACCGGATTTCCCTGTCCGGCGTCGCGGCGGCCGCCTCGGGCAATCTGGTCCTGGTAGGACAGGGCGGCGTTCGCGTCGCCTCGCCAACGGGCGCCGAGACGACCCAACAATAAGACCGAACAAAGGCGGGGCAATTCAGGCATGAGCAATCTTCAACACACCCAGCATCCGCACGATGAGAAGGCCACCTTCCTTGAGCGGTTGATTTTCAACAATCGCCCGGCGGTGATCCTGATCTGTCTGGTCGTGAGCATCTTCCTGTTCTGGCAGGCGACTCTGGTGCGGCCATCGACCAGTTTCGAGAAAATGATTCCCCTGGCCCATCCGTTCATCCAGAACATGATGGAGCACCGCAACGATCTGGCGAACCTGGGTAATACCGTGCGGATCTCGGTGGAGGCCACCGACGGCGATATCTTTTCCAAGTCGTACATGGAGACCTTGCGGCAGATCAACGACGAAGTGTTCTACATCGCCGGGGTCGATCGTTCCGGGCTGAAATCCTTGTGGAGCCCCAGCGTGCGCTGGACCGAAGTGACGGAGGAGGGCTTTGCCGGTGGCGAGGTGATTCCCCAGAGCTACGACGGCTCGGATGCCAGCCTCGACAAATTGCGCAACAACGTCCTCAAGTCGGGTCAGATCGGCCGTCTGGTGGCCAACGATTTCAAGTCCAGCATCGTTGATATCCCCTTGCTGGAGTCCTATCCGGATCCTGAAGACCAGGGCAAGTTGATGGCCCTGGACTATCAGAAGTTCTCCCATCAGCTGGAAGAAAAGATCCGCAACAAGTTCGAAGCCCAGAACCCCAATATCAAGGTGCACATCGTCGGCTTCGCCAAGAAGGTCGGCGATCTGATCGATGGCCTGGTGATGGTGGTGATGTTCTTCGGCGTCGCCTTCGTCATCACCCTGGTGCTGCTGGTCTGGTTCACCCGCTGCATGCGCAGCACCGTTGCAGTACTCAGCACCACCCTGATCGCGGTGATCTGGCAACTGGGCCTGATGCATGTGGTGGGGTTCGGTTTAGACCCGTACTCGATGCTGGTGCCATTCCTGATCTTTGCCATCGGTATTTCCCACGGTGTACAAAAGATCAACGGTATCGCCCTGCAGTCCAGTGATGCCGACAATGCCCTGACCGCAGCCCGGCGTACCTTCCGCCAGCTGTTCCTGCCCGGCATGATCGCCATCCTCGCCGATGCAGTGGGGTTCATTACCCTCTTGATCATCGATATCGGGGTGATTCGCGAGCTGGCGATTGGCGCGTCCATTGGTGTCGCGGTAATTGTGTTCACCAACCTGATTCTCCTGCCTGTGGCGATTTCCTACGCCGGTATCAGTGGTCGCGCCATTCGCCGCAGCAAGAAGGATTCGGTCAGCGAGCATCCGTTCTGGCGCCTGCTGTCGAACTTTGCCAACCCGAAAGTTGCCCGCGTCTCGGTGATCCTGTCCTTGATCGCTCTGGGTGGCGGTCTCTGGTACGGGCATAACCTGAAGATCGGCGACCTCGACCAGGGTGCGCCGGAGCTGCGTCCTGATTCGCGCTACAACAAGGACAACAGCTTCATCATCAATAACTACTCGACCAGCTCCGACGTACTGGTGGTGATGGTCAAGACGCCTCGAGAAGGCTGTTCGGCCTATACGACCATGTCGGCGATCAACGAGCTGGCCTGGAAAATGGAGAACACGCCCGGGGTGCAATCGGCAATTTCCCTGGTCACCGTCTCCAAGCAGATGATCAAGGGCATGAACGAGGGCAACCTGAAATGGGAGTCGCTGTCGCGCAACAAAGACGTGCTCAACAGTTCCATTTCCCGCGCTGATGGCCTGTACAACAACGATTGTTCCCTGGCACCGCTCCTGGTGTTCCTCAACGACCACAAGGCCGAGACCCTGGATCGCGCGGTGCATGCCGTGCAGGACTTCGCCAAGGACAATAATCGCGAAGGCCTGCAATTCCTCCTGGCGGCAGGGAATGCCGGGATCGAAGCAGCGACCAACGAAGTGATCAAGCAGGCCGAGCTGACCATCCTGATCCTGGTCTACCTCTGTGTGGCGGGCATGTGCATGATCACCTTCCGCTCCTGGGCGGCGACCCTGTGTATCGTTTTGCCGCTGGTGCTGACTTCGGTGCTGGGTAACGCGCTGATGGCGTTCATGGGGATCGGCGTCAAGGTTGCGACCTTGCCGGTGGTGGCGTTGGGTGTGGGGATTGGCGTGGACTACGGCATCTACATCTACAGCCGCCTGGAAACCTTCCTGCGTGCCGGTCTGCCGCTGCAAGAGGCTTATTACGAAACCCTCAAGTCCACCGGCAAGGCTGTCCTGTTCACCGGGCTGTGCCTGGCGATCGGTGTCTGCACCTGGATCTTCTCGGCCATCAAGTTCCAGGCTGACATGGGCCTGATGCTGACCTTCATGCTGCTGTGGAACATGTTCGGCGCGTTGTGGCTGCTGCCAGCGCTGGCGCGTTTCCTGATCAAACCGGAGAAGATGGCGGGCAAGGTGGGGAATTCGTTGTTTTCCCATTGAGATGATGGAGTGCTAACTGTGAGACCGGCGTTAGCCGGGAAGACAATGGAGCAGACGATAGAAAATTGTCGATCTTGCGTGTGCCTTCCCGGCTAAAGCCGGTCTCACAGACTCCGCCTTTCATCAAACCTTGCGGGTCTTCTGCCGCAGAATATAGATCGTTACCAGCACCGCGCTGGTCAGCATGAAACCCTGTGCCCAGGGACGGCGCACCAGGTAGCAGGAAAAACCGATACTCAACCACATCAGGCCAATGGCGTAGACCTTGCCCTTGAGCGGGATGCCGTTGCCTTCCAGATAGTCACGAATCCATGGCCCGAGGTGTCGGTGATTGACCAGCCAGGCATAGAAACGCGGCGAGCTGCGGGCGAAGCAGGCGGCGGCGAGGAGGAGAAAGGGCGTCGTGGGCAGCACCGGAAGAAATATCCCGATGACGCCCAGCGCAACGCTCAGCCAGCCAATGCCGGCGAGGAGGAGGCGTAGCATCTGATCAGCGCAGGCGCCTGATCAGTGGTGACGCGGCTTGAGGATCGCCGGTTTTTCGTCTGGGGCGTGCAGCAACAGGTACAGAGCGGTCAGGGCTTCGGGGATCTGCACGATCATGTCATCCATCAGGTTGGCATCGGCAGCGATGTCGGCGAACTCGGGTTGCTCGTCGAACAGGCCGGAACCCACCATGATCGGCAGCAGCATTTCGCTGACTTCTTCTTCGTCGTTCTCGAACCAGACCGCTTCACGCAGGAATACACCCTCCATGAAACCGATGCACCAGCCGCGCAGCTCGGAATCATCCGGGTCGTCGCCCAGATCCAGGTCGCACGGCAGCTCGAACTCGTCATCCGAGGCCAGCTGGCGAGCGATGTGCGCCTGCAGCTGGATCAGGGTGGCTTCGATCTCTTCGCGCTGGGCGTCGCTGCTGTAGTGTGGCGGCTCGGCGAACAGGGCATCGATCCATTCACGTTCAGGGACCGATTCGGAGCAGATCGACAACGCGGTCAGGTAGCCATGCGCGGCCACGTAGTCCAGCGCTTCATCGTGCAGCTCATCGGCATCGAGGAAGACTTGCAGGCGGGTGAGTTGCTCAGCAAAGGACATTGAGGGGTTACCTGAGGTAATAAACGATGCTGAATTCTAGGCCCTGAGCGCCACAGATGCCAGCGCCAAGGCCTGTGGCAGTTAATTTCGACCGCTCATGTCCGCATCGCCCAATGGCTTAAGGTGGTCGGGTATACTGCCGCGCTTCAAGTCGCTGTATGCGGTCGGCAGGACAATCTGGGGTTTTTATGCTCGAACAGGCTCAACGCGTCCTCAAGGACATCTTTGGTTACGACAGCTTCCGGGGTCGCCAGGGTGCGATCATCGAGCGTGTAGCCAGCGGTGGCGATGCGTTGGTGCTGATGCCCACCGGCGGCGGCAAGTCCCTGTGTTTCCAGGTGCCTGGCCTGTTGCGTGAAGGCCTGTGTGTGGTGGTTTCGCCGCTGATTGCGTTGATGGACGACCAGGTCGCCACCCTCGATGAACTGGGCGTGGCGGCCGCAGCGTTGAATTCCACTCTCAGCGCCGAGCAGCAGCGCGACCTGGCCAACCGGATTCGTCAGGGCGAGGTCAAGATGCTCTACCTGGCCCCGGAACGCCTGGTCCAGCCGCGCATGCTGGCCTTCCTGCAGAACCTGCAAATAGCCCTGTTCGCCATCGACGAAGCTCATTGCGTGTCCCAGTGGGGCCATGATTTCCGTCCGGAATATCTGCAGCTGGGTCAGTTGGCCGAGCTGTTCCCCAACGTTCCGCGCATTGCCCTGACCGCTACCGCCGACAAGCGCACCCGGGAAGAAATCGTTACGCGCCTGCATTTGCAGAATGCCGAGCGCTTTCTTTCCAGTTTCGACCGGCCCAATATTTTCTACCGCATCGTGCCCAAGGAGCAGCCGCGCAAGCAGTTGCTGGCATTCCTGTCCGAGCGGCGCAGCGATGCCGGAATCGTCTATTGCCTGTCGCGCAAGAAAGTCGACGAGGTAGCGGTATTCCTCAGTGAAAACGGTTATCCGGCGCTGCCTTATCACGCTGGCCTGCCGTCCGAGACCCGGGCCCACAATCAGAAGCGCTTCCTTAATGAGGAAGGCCTGATCATGGTGGCGACCATCGCCTTCGGCATGGGTATCGACAAGCCCAACGTGCGTTTCGTCGCGCACCTGGATCTGCCCAAGTCCCTGGAAGCCTACTATCAGGAAACCGGTCGAGCCGGTCGTGACGGCCTGCCTGCCGATGCCTGGATGGCCTACGGTCTGCAGGACGTGGTGATGCTCAAACAGATGCTGCAGAACTCCGAAGGCGACGAGCGTCACAAGCGACTGGAGCAGCACAAGCTCGATGCCATGCTCGCCCTGTGCGAGGAGACCCGCTGCCGCCGTCAGACCCTGCTGGCCTATTTCGACGAAGACATGCCCGAGCCATGTGGCCACTGCGACAACTGTGTCGATGGCGTGCAGACCTGGGACGCCACCGAGCCCGCGCGTCAGGCCTTGTCGGCGATATACCGCACTGGCCAGCGCTACGGTGTCGGCCACCTGGTGGACGTGCTGCTGGGCAAGGAAAACGACAAGGTGCGCAGCTTCGGCCATCAGCATCTGTCGGTGTTCGGTGTCGGCAAGGCGCGTGCAGAGAGCGAATGGCGTTCGCTGTTCCGCCAACTGGTGGCACGTGGCCTGGCTGATATCGACCTCGAAGGCTACGGTGGCCTGCGCCTGAGTGATACTTGCCGTCCATTGCTGCGGGGAGAAGTTACCCTGGAACTGCGCCGCGACCTCAAGCCGCAGACCGTGGCCAAGAGCAGCTCCGGCAGCCCGGCCAGCCAACTGGTTCGTGGCGACGAGCGCGAAGAGTGGGAAGCCCTGCGAGCCTTGCGGCGCAAGCTGGCCGAAGAGCACGGCGTACCGCCCTATGTCATTTTCCCCGATTCGACCCTGTTGGAGATGCTGCGCAGCAAGCCCGGCAACATGGCGGAAATGGGCCGGGTCAGCGGTGTCGGTGCGCGTAAGCTGGAACGTTACGGCGAGGCTTTCCTGGAGGTGCTCGGCGGTACGGCCCCGGCGCCGAAAGTCGTGGCCGATATCCGTCATGAACTGATCAGCCTGGCCCGCGCGGGCATGACTCCGGCGCAGATTGCCGGTCAGTTGCAGTGCACCGAGAAGAACGTCTACACCTTGCTGGCCGAAGCCATTGGCAAGCAGCAGCTATCGGTAGAGCAGGCCCTGGATCTGCCCGAGGATCTGTTGGGCGAAATTCAGGATGCCTTCCTCGACGGTGAAGGCGAGTTGCCTCCGGTCGCCGCCATTGCCGCGCAATTTGCCGGTCGGGTGCCCGAAGGCGTGCTGTATTGCGTACGCGCCGCGCTGCAGTCGGAGTTCGAGGTCTGATATAGGGCTTGCCTCGCCTCAGGCTCCATGATTAGCTGACTAATAATTAGTTTCGATCATGAGTTGGTTATGCCTTTGAACAATGAACACCGCTTCGGAATGCAGCTGGCCCATATGTCCCGGGGCTGGCGCGCCGAGCTGGATCGCCGTCTGGCCGACCTTGGACTGTCCCAGGCACGTTGGCTGGTGCTGCTGCATCTGGCCCGGTTCACCTCGCCGCCGACCCAGCGCGAGCTGGCGCAAAGCGTCGGTGTCGAAGGTCCGACTCTGGCGCGCCTGCTGGACAGCCTGGAAGCACAGGGCCTGGTCCTGCGTCAGGCGGTGGTTGAGGACCGTCGGGCAAAGAAAATTGTTTTGTGCGATACAGCCAGGCCGCTGATTGAAAAAATCGAGACCATCGCCACTGCCCTGCGTGTGGAATTGTTCGAAGGCATCAGCGAAGAGGACCTGCGGCTGTGCATGAGCGTGCATACCCGTATCCTGGCCAATCTGGAAAAATCATAGCGCGAGCATATTGCTGGTTTTGCCATCATACTTATCAGTCCGGGGCCGTCAGAGTCGGTCCGAAAAAATTGAATATGCCGAGAAGTCTGTGTTGGTTTCCATAAGGGTTCGCATGCTGAAGAGTTCTGAGGCCGTCGTGCCGGGTGTGCTGCGGCGCACGATGCCCGGTGTACGTGGCGGGTTGATGGCATTGCTCATCGCTTCGGCTTCCATGTTGTATCCGGCGATAGCCTCTGCTCTGGGACTGGGCGATATCACCCTGCATTCCGCGCTGAACCAGCCGCTGGACGCCGATATCGATCTGGTCGAGACCGGCGGCCTGAACGAAGAGGACGTTATCGCCAAACTCGCAACGCCGGAGGCCTTTGCCCGCGCCGGTGTCGAGCGTGTGTTCTTCCTCAATGACCTGCGCTTCACGCCGATCATTCATGGCAACCACGGCGTCATCCATGTGGTGTCGAGCAAGCCGGTTACCGAGCCCTTCCTGAATTTCCTGGTGCAGTTGTCGCGTCCTAATGGCGACTTGCTGCACGAGTACACGTTGCTTCTCGATCCAGCCACCACTGCGGCAGGCCGGGCAGCACTTCAGGGGCGAAATCGTGAGTCGATCGCTCAGACCGGCGGTTCGCGCATGCCGGTGGCGCCACCGCCTGCGGTGCAGAGCAAGCATTACGTTGTGATGGCAGGTGACAATCTGGGCTCGATTGCCCGGCGTTTGCATGGCACGGACTCGAAGATGTCCGCCGATGAGCTGGCCGCAGGTATCAAGGCCCTCAATCCCCAGGCATTTCCCGGCGGTAATACCAAAGACCTGAAGGTCGGGCAGAACCTGCTGTTGCCTGACGCGGCGGTGTTGCCGAGCGTTGCGCCTGCTGTTGCGGCCAGCACTGCCCCGGCCAGCGCTGCGGCGTCTACCGCTCCTCCTGCAAGCACCGCCGCTGCGCCAACCGCTGCACAACCGTTGTCCGGTGCTGCGGTGGACAATCAGCAGCTGAGCCATGAAGTCGATGATCTCAAAGGGCAATTGAGTGGCAAGGACAAGGAAATCGTCGCCCTGGAAACCAGGCTGGCGGAGCTCAAGAGCGCATCTGCCCAGCCCGTTGCCGTAGCGCCGGTGACGCCCGTAGCGCCGACTCCTGCCCCAGTGACACCATCAACTCCGGCACCGGCGGCTGCACCCGTAGCGGCGCCTGTTCCGGCACCCGTTGCCGATGATTCCTTCATCAGTCAGCCGATCCTGTTGGGCGCGCTGCTGATCCTGTTGTTGCTGTTGGGCCTGGTCTATTCGGTACGGCGCAAGCGGCAGAAAGAACTGGAAGACGACGAATACGACGAGCCGTTGCCGGACGATATCGGTCCTGCGCCGGTGGTGCTCGACGTGCCGGGTGTCTCCGCCCCACGTACTGTCACTCCGGTGGCGCCGGTTGTCGCGCCGGTCCGGCCACAGGCTGCGCCTGCGCCACGTCCTGCCAGCGCTCCGCCAGATGCCCTGGACGGGGTCAATATCTATATTGCCTATGGCCGCTTCACCGAGGCGCTGGGCATTCTGCGTGACGCTCTGGATAAGCAGCCGGAACGCATGGACATCCGTGCCAAGATCCTTGAACTGCTAGCCGAGCAGGGTGATGCCAGCGGCTTTGCTGCCGAGGAACAGAACTTCATCGAACAGGGCCTGGAGCCGGAGAAGGTCGCGGAAATTCGCGCGCGTTATCCACTGCTGAAGAAACCCGAGAGCTCGGCCCCGGCTGCGTCTGTGGCACCGGTTGTCGCAGCGGCAGCAGCAGCGGCGGCGGTCCAGCCTTCTCAAGGCAATGTGCCTGCGGCGCCTGCCGAGGATGAGTTCCAGTTGAATCTGGATGACCTTTCGATGGATGCCGACTGGGATCTGGTCGATCCATTTGACACCCCTCGCTCGCGCAAGCAGGACAAGCCGCAGCCGGACGAAGAAGATCCCGGCTTCGCCTCGAACCTGACGCAGTTACCGGAAGTGTTCGAAATGCCGGAAGAGCAGTTCCTCAGTGACTTCTCCGAACCCGAGGAGGATTTCGCCGAGCCTGAGGTCATACCCGAGGTGATCGTGCATGCCAGTAACGATATTCTGGAAGATGATTTCCTCGATGGCTTCATGGATGACACGACTGATTTCGATCTGCTGGATCTTGATGAGGCGCCGCTGAGCAAACTCAACGAGGCCCAGGTGTTGATCGATGACGGCGATATTGAAAGCGCTCGCCTGATTCTTCAGGAGTTGATCGAGAACGGCGACGATGCCCATCAGCAGGCGGCGTTCGAGATGCTCAAGGGGCTTGATTGATATGTCCGAGCCACGTCCTGAAGTTGTCATCACCTACTGTACCCAGTGCCAATGGCTGCTGCGGGCGGCCTGGCTGGCGCAGGAATTGCTGAGTACCTTTGCCGACGATCTCGGCAGGGTTTCCCTTGAACCGGGTACTGGAGGGGTGTTCCGCATAACCTGTGACGGCACCCAGATCTGGGAGCGCAAGGCTGACGGTGGCTTCCCCGAAGCCAAAGTGCTCAAGCAGCGCGTACGTGACTTGATCGATCCGCAGCGGGATCTGGGGCATAACGAAGCGAAGCCTGCGTGAATCCATACGCGCCCTTACCTGAATTGGACTTCATTCTGGTGGGACCGGCTTTAGCCGGGAAAGGGCCGGCACATCCGCAGCATCTTTTTGATCCCCACGTACGCCTTCCCGGCTAAAGCCGGTCCCACAGGTGGCTCTGCGTAATGCTTGTCACAACATTGCCATGTCATCGTCATTTTCAATTAACCGGCGCCACGCACTATCGTCAAAACCCAGTCGGAGGTTGACGACCATGACCAGTGCCCAGCTCGCCAAACCCAGCCGCAAGCAACATGTGCGGACATTATGGATCTCCGATGTACACCTGGGCACCCGCGATTGCCAGGCAGAGCATCTTTCGACCTTTCTCAAGGGCTATCAGGCGGACAAGATCTATCTGGTCGGGGACATCATCGACGGCTGGAAACTGCGCAGCGGCATGTACTGGCCCCAGGCCCATACCAATGTGATCCGCCGCCTGCTGACCATGAGCAAGCGCGGCACCGAGGTGATTTACGTCACCGGCAACCACGACGAATTCCTGCGCCGCTACTCCAAGCTGATCCTGGGCAACATCCAGTTGGTGGACGAAGCCATCCACCAGACTGCCGATGGCCGCAAACTGTTGGTCATCCATGGCGATCAGTTCGATGTGATCACCCGTTATCACCGCTGGCTGGCCTTCCTCGGCGACTCGGCCTACGAATTCACCCTGACCCTCAACCGCTGGCTCAACCATTGGCGCGCCAAGTACGGCTATGGCTACTGGTCGCTGTCGGCGTACCTCAAGCACAAGGTCAAGACGGCGGTCAGTTTTATCAGCGACTTCGAAGAAGCCATCGCCCATGAATGCGTCAAGCGCGGCCTGGATGGTGTGGTCTGCGGGCATATTCACCATGCCGAGATTCGTCAGGTGGGCGGGGTTGAATACCTTAACTGTGGCGACTGGGTCGAGTCCTGCACTGCGCTGATCGAGCATCTGGACGGCTCTATCGAGCTGTTCCGTCTGGCTGATGCCCATCAGCGCGAAAAGGCCCGCTTGCTCGAAGAGCGGGCCGAAGTGGGTGAGTCGGTCAACTGATCCCGATCAGAGGCTGACCTTGCCGAGCAGGATATCGCGGTACATCACGAAATCGCCCAACAGGCTGTAGAACGGATGCTGGAAAGTGGCCGGGCGATTCTTCTCGAAAAAGAAATGGCCGACCCAGGCAAAGCCGTAGCCTGCCAGGGGCACCAGCCACAGCAGGCTCCAGCGCCCGCTGCCGATGCCGAACGCCAACAGGAAGATCACCAGGCTGGTGCCGATAAAATGCAGGCGCCTGCAGGTGCTGTTGTTGTGTTCGGCCAGATAATACGGGTAGAAGTCGGCAAAACGGCTGAAATGTCTGACGTTGTCCATGGTGACTCCCGCATAGCGTGACGAGGCCCTCAGTCTATTGCCGTCCGGGTATCCGCCGCCATGGGTTTTGTCGGCCATTCATGCTGTCAATGACGCCAGAATGCCGGTACGCATAGCACCAGCACGGTAATGATCTCCAGACGCCCCAGCAGCATGCCGCCGGACAGTATCCATTTGGCTGCATCCGGTAGCGTCGAGAAGTTGCCTGCCGGGCCGATGGTCTCGCCAAGGCCCGGGCCGACCCCGGACACGGTACTGGCCGCGCCGGTCAGTGCGGTCATCCAGTCCAGGCCCAGCAGTGCCAGGGCCAGGGCGATGGCGCAGATGGTGATGGTGAAGAAAAAGGAAAAGGTCAGGATCGAGCGGACGATTTCGTCATCCAGGCGATGGCCGTTGTAGTTCTGCCGGATTACCGCACGGGGATGGATCAGCTGATTGAGGTTGGCCTTGAGCAGGATATAGGCCACCTGGAAACGAAACACCTTCACGCCACCGGCCGTCGAGCCGGAACAGCCGCCGATAAACCCCAGATAAAAGAACAACATCAGGGCGAAATTACCCCACAGGCTATAGTCGCCCAGAGCGAAGCCGGTGGTGGTGACCACCGACGTAACGTTCAGCGCGACATGGCGCAGGGCGTCGTA
Source organism: Pseudomonas sp. Pseusp88 (assembly GCF_047303955.1). NCBI lineage: Bacteria > Pseudomonadati > Pseudomonadota > Gammaproteobacteria > Pseudomonadales > Pseudomonadaceae > Pseudomonas > Pseudomonas sp. Pseusp88. The sequence continues at coordinate 56,621 of NZ_JBGLYM010000029.1, forward strand.
CCAGGGCAGGTCGGTGGTGCTCCAGTACCATAGGGTCATCACCAGCCAGGTCGCCAGCAACAGGCCGATCAGGCCGCGTACCTGCTCATCGCGCAGCAGCGCCTTGCGATTGCCGCGCAGGGTGGCGACGTACAGAGTGAACGGCAGGCTGCCAAGAATCATTACCACGATCGCGACCCAGTGCACCGCCGGTTGCGGCCATTTGGCCAGGGACTGGTCCGAGGTGGAGAAACCGCCGGTGGCAATGGCCGACATGGCGTGGTTGATCGCATCGAACAGGCTCATACCTGCCGCCCAGAAGCCCAGGCTGCCCAATGCCGTAAGGCCGACATAGGTCAGTACGATGAACTTGGCCACCATGTGCGAGCGCGGCATGACCTTTTCCGAGCGGTCGGAAGACTCTGTCTGGAACAGACGCATGCCGCCGATACGCAGCAGCGGCAGGATCGCTACCGCCATGCCGATAAAACCTATGCCACCCAGCCAGTGCAGCAGCGAGCGCCAGATCAGAATGCCCGGCGAGATACTGTCCAGGCCGCTGATCACCGTGGAGCCGGTGGCGGTGATGCCCGACATGCTTTCAAAAAACGAATCGGTGAAGCTCATGTGCTGGGTCAGCAGGAACGGCAGGGCGGCGAACACACAGACCACGATCCAGCTGGACACCGTCAGCATGTACATGTCCCGGGGGCGCAGATGCACATGTTCCGGGCGACCGGGGATGACCAGGGCCATACCGGCGAGGAAGGTCAGTACGCTGGACCAAAGGAATGAGCGCAGGTCGTCCAGATGATCGAAGATCACCAGGGTGGCGATCGGCACGACCATGGCGATGGCCAGGGTAATCAGGAAGATGCCGATGATAAAACCGATGATGCGAAGGGTCGGCAACGCCATGAAGTCGCTCTGACTGGAATGAGGAAAGGGCGCCATTCTACCTGCGCCTTTTGTAGTGTAAACCGACGGCAATTAGCCAGTTAGCGTAAGTAATTCCCGTGCCCGGACGTTATTGCTTTTAGAATGTTGAATCAATTTTCCCAAGGAGAAAGCCGATGCAGGCTGTCGACGTTTTGCTCAATCGTGTCTCGGTGCCCCGTCTGGTCGAACCGGCTCCGGATGCCGCGCAGCGCGAAGTGCTGTTCGGCGCGGCGCTGCGCGCGCCGGATCATGGCATGTTGCGCCCGTACCGTTTCCTGACCGTGGAAGGCCCGGCTCGTGAGCGCATGGGCCAATTGCTTGCCGAAGCCTTGCAGCAGGGCGGTGGCGAAGTCACGGAGCAGATGCTCGACAAGGCGCGCCTTGGTCCGTTGCGGGCGCCGCTGGTTGTGGTGGTGATTGCATCCTTGCAGGAGCACTTCAAGGTGCCGAAAAAGGAGCAGCTGCTCACGGCTGCCTGTGCCGCACACGGCGTGCTTCTGGCGGCTTATGCCATGGGCATAGGCGCGGTATGGCGTACCGGAGAACTGGCCTATGCAGGCCATGTGGCCAAGGGCCTGGGGCTGACAGCGGACGAAGAGGTGGTGGCATTTCTCTATCTGGGTACACCGCAGAATCCACCCCGGGAAGCACCCAAGGTGGATATCGCCACTGTAGTCAGCGCCTGGCAGGGCTGATATCAGCTTACCGTTGGCATGACCGGTTCCAGCGGCAGATCCAGACAAGCGAGGAAGCCGCCCTCGGGGTGGTTTCCTAGAGTCAGATGACCGCCATGGCGTTCCGCCGCACGTTTGGCGATGGCCAGCCCAAGGCCATGGCCCGGCGCGGTCTGGTCCGGTGCGCGATAGAAGGGCTCACCCAGTTGCGCCAGATGTTCCGGGGCAACACCGGGGCCGTGGTCGCGCACACTGAGTTGGGCCCGATCACCGACTCGACAGGCCTGCATTTCGATACGGGCGCCCGGCGGGTTGAAGCGCAGGGCGTTACGCAGCAGATTGTCCATGGCCCGCTCAATCATGTCGGGCCAACCCTTCAATTCCAGGTTGTCCTCGATATAGACGTGGATATCCTGCCCCTCATCGTTGAACTGCGCTTCGCCTTGCAGATGCTCAAGCATGCCGCGTACATCCACCGGCTCAGGGTTGCCGACTGCGGCATCGAGGCGGGCGAGGGCGAGAATTTCGCTGATCAGCGCTTCCAGGCGATCGCAGTCACGGGCCAGGCGTGGCCACAGCTTTTCGCGCTCCGCCGGTTCCGCACGTTCGGCCAGGGCCAGGGCGATACGCAGCCGCGCCAGGGGGGAGCGTAATTCATGGGATACATCGCGCAAGAGCTGACGCTGGCTGCTGATCAGGCTTTGCAGGCGCGCGCCCATGCGGTTGAAATCGGTGGCAAGGACGCCGAACTCGTCACGGCGGTTGGCCAGCTGCGCCAGGCTGTTCTGTTGGTAAACAGTCTGCCCAAGATCGTGCACAGCCCCACGCAGGCGGCTGAGCGGCCGGGTAATGGACAGCGTGACCAGCAAACTGAACAGGGTCAGTACCACCAGGGCAATGCCCAGGGCGCTAAAGGGCCAGAGCAGACTTTGCCGGTGCCAGGCATCCAGTTCCGGATGGGGGATTCGATAGATCAGCAAGTAGGTTTCGCCGGTCTTCGGGCTGGTGTACTCGGTGGTCAGGCGCCGCCAGGGTAACTGTCGCGGGTCGTCATGCTGACGCGCCTCGAAGGCGGCTGCGCGGGCGGGGAAGGTGCCACTGACCACGGCTTCACCGGCGTCGTTGAGCACCTGCACATCGATGTGGTAGCGCCGCTTGAGGCCTTGCAGATAGTCCTGGGATGCCGCTTCGCCCTGGTTTTCGTACAGCCCGGACCAGGTTTCCGGCAAGTTGTTGAGGCCAGGGTGGCGGCTGAGAATCCAGGCGTCCTGGTTGAGCATATGCCCCAGCAGAATGGATAAACCTGCCACGAGGGCAATGGCCAGCCAGAAACTGGCCAGGATTCGCCAGAACAATGAGCGCACGGTATGACCTCAAATAAGGACACCCGGCAAGCTTGGGGCATTGCCGGGTGCGGGTAAGCGGATATTACTGGGCTTTCTGAGCCTTTTGCGCTTTCCAGGCTTCGAATTCAGCACGATCGGCGCGGCGTTGTTCCTGTTTTTTCAGGATTTCGTCGAACTGTTTCTGCTGGTCCGGCTTGAGTAAGGCGCGGATGTCAGCCTGAGTCTTGTCGTGCGTGGCCTTGATTTCATCCTGCATGGCTTTCTGATCCGCTGCTGGCAGCTTTTTCAGGTAGCGCTCGGTGAGCTCGTGACGGCCGCGCATCTGCTCGCCCATCAGCTTGGCGATCTGCTGATGCTGTTCCGGTGTCAGGTTCAAGTCGCGGAACGGGCCACCTTGACGTGGGCCATGCTGGCCGTGCATGCCACCTTGCCAGCCGTTGTCCGGACCTTCTTGTGGCGGCATGGCCATGGCGAGGGTTGGCAGGGCAGTGGCGAACATCAAAGCGATCAGGGTCTTGCGCATCATGGTGTCTCTCCTTTGTCTCGAATCCGGTTCTTGTCCGGTTGAGCTCAGTTTAAGGAGATGAAGGTCAAGGGCAGTCAGGCAACGGTAAAGCTTGGGTAAAGAGCCGCGTAGAGCGAGCTGACACAAGGCCAGCCCGATCTAGGCGCTGTAGTAGTAGCCGCGGCTGCGCAGGGCGACGATGCGCGGGCGGCCATCGGCATGGGGGCCGATCTTCTTGCGCAGGTTGCTGACATGCATGTCCAGGCTGCGGTCGTACAGGGTCAGCTTGCGGCCCAGGGCCAGTTGCGCCAGTTCCTGCTTGTCCAGAGGCTCGCCAGGCTGGCGCAGCAGCGCTTCGAGCAATCGGCTTTCGGAAACGGTGAGGGTCAGTTCCTGTTCGTTGATAGTGACCACGCCGCGCATCGGGCTGAAACTCAGGTCACCCACTTCGAGCTGGCTGGCCACGGCGGTCGGGTGACTGCGGCGCAGCACGGCCTTGAGGCGTGCGGTCAGTTCACGGGGATCGCAGGGCTTGGCCAGGTAATCGTCTGCGCCCAGTTCGAGGCCGAGGATACGGTCCAAGGGTTCGCCACGGGCCGACAGCATGACCACGGGCATCTCGGGATGGTCGTTGCGCAGTTGCTTGAGCAATTCCAGGCCGCTGCCATCGGGCAGCATGACATCCAGAACCACCGCAGCCGGCACCGATTGGGCCAGGGCGCGACGGGCGCTGACGCCATCGTGGCAGGCCCGTACGTGGAAGCCTTCCTGGCTCAGCCAACTGCTCAGCAGCTCGCAGAGTTCCTGATCATCATCAATTAATAACAGCTCGCTCATGACTCACTCAATTCAGCCACTGCCGACGTGCTCTACGTCCGCGAGTGGCAAAGATACCGCACAGTAGGGCGATCAGTGCAACACCACCCCCGGTGACGAACCATTGTTGCTGTTCGGTGAGAAAACGCAGGGGCAGGCTGGTTTGTGCTTCTTTGAGCTGCGTGCGCAGCTTTTGGTTCTCCAGACGCAGCTCCTTGAGCAGGGCGCTTTCGCGGTTGGCATCGGCACTCTGCAACTGCTTCTGCAGTTCTTCGCGCTGGCGTTCGCTGTCTTTGAGGCGCTGTTGCAGGTCGATGACCTGGGCGGCTGCGGTAGGCAGCGGCAAGGTGATGCCCGAGCCATTGCTTTCTTCGGCCTGGACATCGATGCCCATCGCCAGCACAGCCAACAACACACATAACGGACCTGGACGCATCTGAACTCCCTTCTATTGCCGGCAGAATCGATTTTCAGTTTGTCGGCAGGAAGAACGGAATGATGAGCGGTCGTCGTTGATGTGAGGCATCTGCGCGCTGTTTGTCACGCAGATGCCGCCCCTTGTCCGGGATTCAGGGCATCACTTGCTTGAACGGCTTGACCACGACATTGGCGTAGACGCCCGCAGCGATATACGGATCGGCATCGGCCCAGGCCTTGGCGGCAGTGAGGGATTCGAACTCGGCGACGATCAGGCTTCCGGTAAAACCCGCAGCGCCAGGATCGTTGCTTTCAACGGCCGGATGCGGGCCGGCCAGAACCAGGCGACCTGCATCTTTGAGAACGGTCAGGCGCTCGACGTGGGCAGGGCGCACGCTCAGGCGTTTTTCCAGGGAATCGGCGACATCGGTGGCGATAATTGCAAAGAGCATGTCAATCCTCGGTCTTGGAGGTGGGATTCGACGCGGCAGGATCCGGGTCGTGCATATGCTTGGCGAGGAACAGGCCCTGGCCGATCAGGAACAGCACGGTCATGCCCAGGCTGCCGAAGACTTTGAAGTCGACCCAGAAGTCCTGATAGGTGAAGGCCACGTACAGGTTGGCTGCGCCGCAGAAGATGAAAAAGATGATCCAGGCCACGTTCAGCTTGCGCCAGATCGGCTGCGGCAGGCTCAGGGCATGGCCCATGATGCGTTGGATCAGCGGGCGCTCACCGATGAACTGGCTGCCCAGGAAGGCCAGGGCAAACAGCCAGTTGACCACTGGGGCTTTCCATTTGAGGAAGGTCTCGCTGTGGAAGGCCAGGGTCAGGCTGCCGAAGACCAGGCAGGCGAGGAGGGTCAGCCACTGGCTTTTCTCCAGTTTGCCCTGCTTGAAATAGAGGAAGCCGTAGACCACCACCGAACTGATGATCAGCATGGCGGTCGCACTGAAGATACCGCCGATGACGACGCTGTGACCCAGCAGTTCGTGGGTTTGCGGTTCGATTTTGTAGACGACGAAAAACAGCAGCAGCGGGATGAAGTCGATGAATTGTTTCACAATGGCAGCCAGAAGCAGGATGTAGCGGCATAATAACAAACATCAATGACAGCGAAAGCGCCCCTATGAATGTTGATCTGCACTGCCACAGCACCGCTTCCGATGGCTCGCTCGCGCCTGCCGTACTGGTTGCCCGTGCCTTCGAGAATGGCGTGCGCGTCCTTTCCCTGACCGACCACGACACCACCGAAGGCCTCGCAGAGGCCCGCACGGCGGCGCTTGCGCTGGGTATGCAGCTGGTAAACGGGGTCGAGTTGTCCTGCACCTGGGGCGGTGCAACCATCCATATTCTGGGCTACGGTTTCGAGGTCGACGCCCCCGCGCTGGTCGAAGCCATCAGCCGTTTGCATGAGGGGCGCTGGCTGCGTGCCGAGGAAATAAGTCGCAAATTGGCGATGAAAGGTATGCCGGGAGCGCTGGAAGGCGCCCGGGCGATCCAGATGGAGCTGGGGGACAGTGGTAATGCCCCGGCCCGGCCGCACTTTGCCGAGTTTCTGGTGCGCGGCGGTTTCGTCAAGGATCGTGCCGAAGCATTCCGTAAATGGCTGGGTGCCGGCAAGCTGGGCGACGTCAAGCAGCACTGGCCGACCCTGGAAGATACCGTCGCCACGCTGCGCGACTCCAAGGCCTGGGTCAGTCTGGCCCACCCCTCGCACTACGATTTCACCCGCAGTAAACGTCGCAAGCTGGTCGCCGACTTTATCCAGGCCGGCGGCCATGCCATCGAAGTCGTCAATGGCCTGCAACCCGCCGATCAGGTGGGCTCGTTGGCCATTCTGGCTCGTGAATTCGGTCTGCTGGTGTCTGCCGGCAGTGACTTTCATGCTCCTGGCGCATGGTCCGAGATCGGGGTTTACCGCCCTTTACCGGAGGACTTGCCGCCACTTTGGTGCCGATTCAAACATGACCAGCCTACTGCCGTCGTCTGAACAGGGAGTTACCGTGAGTCAATTTTTCCAGGTCCACCCGGAGAACCCGCAACCGCGTCTGATCAAACAGGCCGTGGAAATCATCAAGGCGGGCGGTTTGGTGGTCTATCCAACAGATTCGTCCTACGCCCTGGGTTGCCAGATCGGTGACAAGAGCGCCATTGAGCGCATCCGCCGCCTGCGCCAGCTGGACGACAAGCACAACTTCACCCTGATGTGCTGTGACTTGTCGCAGCTGGGCCTGTTCGCCAAGGTCGATACCGGCGCCTTTCGCGCCCTCAAAACCCATACGCCGGGGCCATACACCTTCATTCTCAATGCGACACGGGAAGTGCCACGCCTGATCCTGCATCCCAAGCGCCGAACCATCGGTCTGCGTGTGCCGCAGCACCCGATTGCCCAAGCGTTGCTGGAGCAATTGGGCGAGCCATTGATGAGCGTCAGCCTGATCATGCCCGGCGAGAGCCTGCCCATGAGCGATCCCTATGAGATGCGCGAAATCCTCGAGCATCAGGTCGACCTGATCATCGATGGCGGCATTGGCGGTGTTTCGGCTTCTACCGTGATCAACCTGGCTGATGGCGAGCCACAGATCATTCGTGTCGGCTGCGGTGACCCGACACCCTTCGGTGGCGAGGCCTGATGACCGTCGTGGAAACCGTGGACCCCCAGGCTGACGCCCAGCAGGAGCTGCCGTTCGCCCTGGTTTACGGCCAGGCCGTCACCCAGATGCCGCTGGACTTGTATATCCCGCCGGATGCCCTGGAAGTTTTTCTGGAAGCTTTCGAAGGGCCGCTGGACCTGTTGCTGTACCTGATCCGCAAGCAGAACATTGATATCCTCGACATTCCCGTGGCGGAAATCACCCGGCAGTACATGGGTTACGTCGAGTTGATGAAAAACGTACGCCTGGAGCTGGCCGCAGAGTATCTGGTGATGGCCGCGATGCTGGCCGAGATCAAGTCGCGCATGCTGTTGCCGCGCTCTGCCGAGGTCGAGGACGAGGAAGACGACCCTCGCGCCGAACTGATTCGTCGTCTGCAAGAGTACGAACGCTTCAAGGCCGCTGCCGAAGGCATTGATGGCCTGACCCGGGTCGGTCGCGATGTCAGTGTGCCCAAGCTTGATGCGCCCGAGGCGCGGGCGCGCAAGCTGTTGCCGGATGTCAGCCTCGAAGAGCTGCTGATGTCCATGGCCGAGGTGTTACGTCGCGGCGACATGTTCGAAAGCCACCAGGTCAGCCGCGAAGCGCTGTCTACCCGCGAGCGCATGAGCGACGTGCTGGAACGGCTCAAGGGCGGCGGTTTCGTGCCTTTTGCCGAACTGTTCACCGCCGAGGAAGGGCGCCTGGGCGTGGTCGTGACCTTTATGGCGATCCTTGAACTGGTCAAGGAGTCCCTGGTCGACCTGGTGCAGAACGAGCCGTTTGCAGTGATTCATGTGCGGGCGCGGGCGGAGTAGGCGCTGCCGGAGGCTGCGATAGGGGCGTCTGATATACCGCCTTCGCAGCCTTCGGCAGCTCCTACAGATCCCATTTCAATTCAGATGGTTATGTGTTGTTTGATTAAGAGCGATTGATGAACCTCAATGAACCCCGCGAGCTGGCGCAATTGCTCGAAGCTTTCCTGCTGGCCTCCGGCAAGCCGCAATCTCTTGAACGCCTGTTCGAGCTTTTCGAAGAAGGTGAACGGCCTGAGCCTGCCGTTTTCAAGAAAGCCCTGGAAGTGCTGCGCAAGTCCTGCGAAGGGCGGGCGTTCGAGCTCAAGGAAGTCGCGTCGGGGTATCGTCTGCAGATTCGTGAGCGCTTCTCGCCTTGGGTCGGGCGGCTCTGGGAGGAACGGCCGCAGCGCTATTCCCGGGCCATGCTGGAAACCCTGGCGCTGGTCGCTTATCGCCAGCCAATCACCCGTGGCGAGATCGAAGACGTGCGCGGCGTGGCTGTCAACAGCAATATCGTCAAGACCCTGCTGGAGCGCGAGTGGATTCGCGTGGTCGGCTACCGCGATGTGCCGGGTAAACCGGCGATGTTCGCCACCACCAAGGGTTTCCTCGACCACTTCAACCTGAAAAACCTCGACGACCTGCCGCCCCTGGCCGATCTGCGGGAAATGGAGCCGGACCCGATTCTCGATTTCGACGACGCCCCGGTACCCGCCCATCTGCAGGCCCTGGCCGACGCCAGCCTCGATCCGGACGCCGAAGCCGAAGAACCCGAACCGCCCCGGGACGAAACCAGCTTCCGCAGCTTGTTGGCCGAACTGGACACCATGGAACAGGGTCTCAAGACCGACTTCGATGATTTGCTGGTTGAGGAAAAGCCGGAGGACGAACCCGATTCCCTGTAGGAGCTGCCGAAGGCTGCGAAAGCGGTGTATCAGACGGTCTCGTTCGCAGCCTTTGGCAGCTCCTACAAAAAACGCGTGATCACGGGACCCGCTATCAATGAGCAACCCCAAAGACCCCTGTATCAGCGTCTGTAAATTCGACGACGATATCTGCCGCGGATGCGGACGCAGCAAGCGTGAGATCAAGACCTGGAAGAAGATGGACAAGGATGAGAAGCGCGCCGTATTGGTCGAATCGGCCAGGCGCCTGATCGAGCTCAAGGCCACCGGTCGGCGGAAAAAGAAGTAGCCGCTAAATTTTCAACTAGCCTGTGATGCGCAACCGGCGCCATGAGCGTATGATTCGCGACCTTTTGGCGATTCATACGCGCCACAGGCTTTCAGAATTTTGCCTCGCCGCTCCATGCGCGGCGCCAGGCTACGGTCACGTCGGTCCTCGACGGGCCATGAATCGACACACCGGGAGGTGTCCAGATGAGCGAAAAAGACAAGCAAGACAGCCAGGAAATCGGACCTGCAGGCGAAAAACTGCAGAAGGTTCTGGCCCGTATCGGCGTGGGTTCGCGCCGGGACGTGGAAACCTGGATCAGCCAGGGCCGGATCAAGGTCAATGGCAAGGACGCGACCCTCGGTCAGCGCGTCGATCTGCACGATGCCATCACCGTTGACGGGCGTGTCATCAAGCGCGAAGAAGCGGCCGAAACGGTCCGTCGCGTCATCATGTACAACAAGCCGGACGGCGAAATCTGCACCCGTGACGACCCTGAAGGTCGCCCGACCGTGTTTGATCGCCTGCCGCGTCCGAAAGAAGGTCGCTGGATCAATATCGGTCGCCTGGACATCAACACCACCGGCCTTTTGATGTTCACCACCGACGGTGAGCTGGCCAACCGGCTGATGCACCCGTCGTTCGAGATGGACCGCGAATACGCCGTGCGCGTACGGGGTGAAGTCGATGACGACATGCTCCTGCGTCTGAAGAATGGCGTGATCCTCGAGGACGGTCCTGCGCGTTTCACCGATATCCAGCAGGCGCCGGGCGGTGAAGGCTTCAACCGTTGGTATCACTGCGTGGTGATGGAAGGTCGCAACCGCGAAGTCCGTCGCCTGTGGGAATCCCAGGGCCTGGTGGTCAGTCGTCTGAAGCGCGTGCGTTACGGGCCGGTGTTCCTCAACTCCGATCTGCCCATGGGCCGCTGGCGCGAAATGAGTCAACAGGAAGTCGATATTCTCAGTATCGAAGTCGGCCTGACTCCTGTGGCCCAGCCGCAGATGAACGCCAAGACCAAGGACAAGCTCGAGCGCCTGCAACGGCAATCGTCGCGTCCATTGGGCAAGGGCGAGCGCGTTCGTACCCTGCGTCCGGCCAAGGACGGCGCTGCACCGGCCGGTCCGCGTCCGGCCCGCGAGCCACGGGTGACCGACAGCGAGCGTTCGCGTCCGTCCGCCGTCAAGGGCGAGCGCCCGGCACGCAAGCCGCGCGAAGATTCTGCCTCGCGTCCGGTGAAAGGTCGTGGCACGCCGGTGGCCGAGCGTCCGAGCGAAACCAAGCGTCCGGCCAAGCCGTCGCCGAAGCGCCCGGGCATCTCCCTGGTTGACGACGCGCCGTCGGGCAA